>NZ_MUNH01000119.1:0-57294 GCF_002154615.1 Streptomyces recifensis | reverse complement strand
CCAGTCGTTGGGCGGGAGTTCGCCGTCCACGCCCTTGCCGGGGCGGAAGTGGTACCGCTCGCGCAGCGGCGAGCCGGGGCCCTCGGCGAGCGCCCGCTTGAACCACTCGTGCTGGTCGGAGGAGTGGTTGGGGACCAGGTCCACGATGATGCGCAGGGACAGCGCGTGGGCCTCGCGGATCAGCGCGTCGGCGTCCAGCAGGTTGCCGAACATCGGGTCGACGGCCCGGTAGTCGGCCACGTCGTACCCGGCGTCCGCCTGCGGGGAGGCGTAGAACGGGCTGAGCCAGACGGCGTCCACGCCGAGGTCGCGCAGGTAGGGCAGTCTGGCCCGCACGCCGGCCAGGTCGCCCATGCCGTCGCCGTTGGAGTCGGCGAAGCTGCGCGGATAGACCTGGTAGATCACCGCGCCGCGCCACCAGTCGCGGTGCTGGGCGGCGGGGGCGACGGCGGTGTCGTCGGCCGGGGCTGCGAGATGCTGCTGGCTCATGGCGTCCTTGGTGCGTGACGAGGTTCGGTTCGTTTCGGGCGTGGGTGCGGCGGGCGTCAGCCCTTGGTGCCGCCCGCGGTGAGGCCGGTGACGAGGTTCTTCTGCACGAGGTAGAAGAACACGGACACCGGTATCGCTATCAGCACCGCGGTGGCGGCCATGTAGTTCCACTGCGCGTCGTGCTCGCTGACGAAGGTCTGCAGGCCGACCGCGAAGGTGTACTTGGAGTCGTCCAGCAGGAAAGTCGTGGCGAACGCGACCTCACCGACCGCCGTGATGAAGTTGTAGAACGCGGCAACGGCCAGGCCCGGCCGGGCCAGCGGCAGGATCAGCCGGAAGAAGGTGCCGAACGGGGTGAGCCCGTCCACCCGGCCCGCCTCGTCGATCTCGAAGGGGATGGTGTCGAAGTACCCCTTGAGCAGCCACGCGCTGTACGGCACGGCGGTGGAGCAGTTGATGAGGATCAGCGCCCAGTAGGTGTCGATCAGGCCCAGCTCGCCGAAGATCTCGTACATCGGCACGATCAGGATGGCGATGGGGAACGCCTGGGTGAGCAGCAGGACCCACATCAGCGGCTTGTAGCCGGGGAAGCGCATCCGGGAGACGGCGTAGCCGGTGGTGGCGGCGACGAAGACGCCGATGAAGGTGGTGCCGAGCGCCACGATCATCGTCGACTTGAACCAGTCGAAGAAGCCGGTGTGCTGGAGCACGAAGGCGTAGTTGGCGAACCCCGCCCGGCCGAAGATGCGGCCCGGGTGCAGGTAGTCGTCCTTCTCCGGGCCGAGGGACAGGAAGAAGAGCCAGGCCACCGGGACCAGCGCGATCAGGCTGGCCAGGACCAGGCCGCCGTGCAGCAGGACGGTGCCCAGGGGGCCGCGCTCGCCGCGCCGGCGGGTCGCGCGGGGCCGGGCGGCGGCCGGTGCGGCGGCGGTGAGCGGGCGTCCCGGCGCGGTCTCGGGGGGTGTCGTGGTGCTCATGGCGGCGGCTCCTGCGGCGTCAGACGGCGAGCTGGTCATTGCGCTTCAGCCAGCGGAAGTAGAAGGAGGTGAACACGGTCAGGATCGACAGCAGCAGTACGCCGTACGCGGCGGACTGGGCGAAGTCGCGCGGCTGCTGTCCGAAGCCGAGGAAGTAGGCCCACGTGACCAGGATCTGGGCGTCCGGGGCGCCGGTCGGGCCGAACAGCAGGAAGATGATGGCGAACTGGTTGAAGGTCCAGATCACGCCGAGCAGGACCACGGTGGAGCTGACCGAGCGCAGTCCGGGCAGGGTGACGTGCCGGAAGCGCTGCCAGGCGCTCGCGCCGTCCATCTCGGCTGCCTCGTAGAGCGAGGAGTCGATGGACTGGAGCCCGCCGAGGAGCGAGAGCATCATGAACGGCACCCCGCACCAGGTGTTGACCATGATGGCGGCGAACCGCTGCCAGAAGGTGTCCTCCAGCCACTGCGGCTGGGGCAGGTGCAGGGCGCCGAGGATCTGGTTGAGCACACCGGAGTCGGCCAGCATGATCCGCCAGGAGAAGACGGTGACGAAGGTGGGCACCGCCCAGGGCAGCACGAGCAGCAGCCGGTAGACGGTGCGGCCGCGCAGCTTCTGGTCGAGCATCATCGCGAGGCCGAGCCCGATGACGTAGTGCAGGGTGACGCAGGCGACGGTCCAGAACACGGTCCACAGGAAGTGCGACCAGAAGCGGTCGTAGGCCGTGGGGCCGAAGAGGATGTCCTGGTAGTTGTCGAGCCCGATGAACTTGTAGGTGGCGTCGATGTGGTTGACACCGATGGTGCGCGCCGAGTTGAGGCTGTTGGCGTCGGTCAGGGTCAGGTAGACGCCCCGCACCAGCGGGTAGCCCACGAGGATGCCGAGCACGACGACCACGGGCGCGATCATCGCGTACGCGTACCAGTACCTCTGGTAGCCGTTCTTCAGGCGCTGCCCGAGACCGGGCCGGGGCGGCCGCTCACCGCTGCGCCGGCCGGTCGCGCGGTCGATGGCGACTGTCATGGTGCGACACCTTCTACAAGTTCGGGGGCGGGCTGGTCACAGGCCGGTGGCCGCCGGGTTCCCTCCATCCCCCACGGCGGGGGGAACCCGGCGGCCACACGGGCTCACTTGCTGAAGTCGGGCACCAGCTTGGCGATGGCCAGCTCGGCGTTGCTCAGGCCCTTGTCCAGCGGCTCCTTGCCCCCGGCCACCTTGGGCAGCTCGGTGTCCAGCGGGCCCCACAGGGAGCTGTACTCCGGCAGCGCCGGGCGGGGCTGGGCGGCGGGGAGCACGCCCTGGTAGCCGGCGATGCCGGGGTCGGCCTTGACCTGGGAGGTGTAGGCGTCGCCGCGGGTCGGCAGCGTGGAGTTCTTCAGCGCGATGGTCTCCTGGGACTTGGCCGAGGTCATGAACTTCACGAACTTCAGGGCCGCGTCCTGGTGGGCCTTGTCCGAGCCGGCGTAGACCGAGAGGTTGTGGCCGCCGGTCGGGGCGCCCGCCTTGCCGGCCGAGCCGGCCGGGACGGTGGCGATGCCGAGGTTGGACTTGTCCTTGAAGGCCGAGCCCTTGTAGAAGTTCGTGATCTCCCAGGGGCCCTGGATGATCGAGGCGACCTTGCCGTTGACGAACGCGTCCTGGATGTGGGCGTAGGCGTCCGCGGTGGTGTCCGCCTTGTGCAGGCCCTTGCCGGAGAACGTGCTCTGCCAGGTGCCGTACGCCTTCTTCGCCGGGGCGGAGGCGACGGTGATCTTCTTGCCCGCGGCGTCGACGGTGTCGGTGCCCTCCCCGTAGAGGAAGCACTGGGCGTAGTACGCCTGGGTGGAGCCCCAGTAGCCGTCGACCTTCGCCTTGTCCTTGACCTTCGCGGCGTCGGCCTTCAGCTCGTCCCAGGTCTTGGGGGCCTCGGTGATGCCGGCCTTCTTGAACAGGGCCTTGTTGTAGACGAACGCGAGGGTGTCGGTGACCAGCGGCACGCCGTAGGTCTTGCCCTCGTACTGGGCCTGCTTGATCAGGTTGGGCTCGAACTTGTCCTGCTCGGCGAGGGCGTCGGTGCCGTCCAGCGGCAGGAAGAAGCCCTTCTTGGCGAAGGCCGGGGTCCAGCCGACCTCGGACCGCAGGATGTCCGGCGCGCCCTTGGAGCCGGCGGCGGTGTCGAACTTGTTCTGCGCCTGGTCGAAGGGCACGTTGACGTACTTGACCTTGATGTTCTTGTTGGCGGCCTGGAACTGCTCGACCAGGGCCTTGTACGTCGGCGCCTCATTGGTGGCGTTGGAGGTGTCCCACCAGGTGAGGGTCACCGGGCCGTCCGACTTGCTGTCGCTGTCGTCGCTCCCGCCGCACGCCGTCGCCGTGAGGGCGAGGGACGCCACGAGCGCGGAGGCCGCTATGCCACGCCGCATGAGTTCTCCTTGAGGGTGAAAAGCCCGAGATTGCAGGTGCGGCCCCGTCTGCCGCCACCCGCGTCGTGCCGACTGCGCCATTGCCGCGGCCGGGCGACTCGGAACGTAACAGCGTTGTAAGCGCCGCGAAAGACCTTGCAGAAAAAAAGTGCAAGAAGACGGCCGGGTTACCGTGTCGTGACCTGCCCCAGACCTTGTCGAAATACTGGTCTACCGCCGGTAGGCGGGTTGACGGACACTTGTGCAAGACTCTGCAAGCTCTTGCCGCGGGGGGCCGCCGCCGGGATCATCCCCTTGCGGCCGTGCGCCGGGCGGACCGTCCGGCGGGCACGAGCGACGACATACCCATGAGGGGCGAGGAGCGCGATGACGCGGCAATCCACGGCGGGCCGTTCGGCCGCCCGCGTACGGCGTCCCGCCGGTGCGCCGGGCGCGGTGCGGCCGGTACAGTCCACAGGCGTGACCACACGGCTTGCGGACATCGCTGCGCAGGCGGGGGTGAGCGAAGCGACCGTCAGCCGGGTCCTCAACGGGAAGCCGGGCGTCGTCGCCACCACCCGCCAGTCCGTCCTGGCCGCGCTGGACGTGCTCGGCTACGAGCGTCCGGTGCGGCTCCGCCAGCGCAGCGAGGGCCTGGTGGGCCTGATCATCCCCGAGCTGGAGAACCCGATCTTCCCGGCGCTGGCACAGGTCATCGGGCAGGCGCTGACCGGGCAGGGCTACACCCCGGTGCTGGCCACCCAGACCCCGGGCGGCTCCACCGAGGACGAGCTGACCGAGATGCTGGTGGACCGGGGGGTGGCCGGGATCATCTACGTCTCCGGGCTGCACGCCGACACCACCGCGGACATGCAGCGCTACGAGCGACTGCGCGCCCAGGGCGTGCCGTTCGTGCTGGTGGACGGGTTCTCGCCGAAGGTGCAGGCACCTTTCATCTCCCCCGACGACCGGGCGGCGACCTCGCTCGCGGTCACGCACCTGGTGTCGCTGGGCCACACCCGGATCGGTCTGGCGCTCGGCCCGAAGCGGTTCGTGCCCGTGCAGCGCAAGATCGAGGGCTTCGTCCGCGCGATGCAGGACCAGCTCGGGCTGGGCGCCGACCTGGTCGCCGAGGAGCTGGTGCAGCACTCGCTGTACACGCTGGAGGGCGGGCAGGCGGCGGCCGCCGCGCTCATCGGGCGACAGTGCACGGCCATCGTGTGCGCCAGCGACATGATGGCGCTCGGCGCGATACGGGCCGCCCGGCAGCTCGGCCTCGACGTGCCGCGCGACGTGTCGGTGGTCGGCTTCGACGACTCGCCGCTGATCGCGTTCACCGACCCGCCGCTGACCACCGTGCGCAAGCCCGTCCCGGCCATGGGCCAGGCCGCGGTGCGCACGCTGCTGGAGGAGATCGGCGGGACGCCCGCCCCGCACAGCGAGTTCGTCTTCATGCCGGAGCTGGTCGTGCGCGGCTCCACCGCCTCGGCTCCGGGCGAGCGTTCGCGGGGCTGAGCCCCCGCCCCGCCAGGCGTTTTCGCGCAGAACATGCGTGGTGGTACCGGCCTTGGGATGATCTGTCGAGCGTCCCTAGTCTGGCAGACTTGGTAGCTATGAGTGACTCGACCGTGACAGGACCGGGCGGCCACCGCGACGAGGTGGCCGTACCGCGGACCGTCACGGGCCGGGGCACCGGCGGGGCGCGGGCCCTGCGCGACCGGGTCCGCCGTCCCCGGCGCCCCCGGCTCTGGTTCGAGATCCTGCTGATCGGCGCGAGTTACTGGACGTACTCGCTCATCCGCAACGCCGTCCCGGAGCAGAGGCGCGAGGCGCTGCGCAACGCCGACGCGGTGTGGTGGCTGGAGCACCGGCTGGGCATCGCCGTCGAGGCGTCCGTCAACCACGCCGCCGACTCGGTGGGTTGGCTGATCATCGGCATGAACTACTACTACGCCACGCTGCACTTCGTGATCACCATCGGGGTGCTGGTCTGGCTCTACCGGTGGCATCCCGGCCGCTACGCCCCCGTCCGGCTGGTGCTGTTCGCCACCACGGGCGTGGCCCTCGCCGGGTACTACCTCTTCCCGCTCGCCCCGCCCCGGCT
Source organism: Streptomyces recifensis (assembly GCF_002154615.1). NCBI lineage: Bacteria > Bacillati > Actinomycetota > Actinomycetes > Kitasatosporales > Streptomycetaceae > Streptomyces > Streptomyces recifensis. The sequence goes on along the minus strand of NZ_MUNH01000119.1, from coordinate 51,342 downwards.
GATGCGCGGCGGCCACTTCATCGACACCGTGATGGTCCACCACACCTGGGGCTCCATGGCCTCCGGCGACCTCAAGCACATGTCCAACCAGTACGCCGCGATGCCGTCCATGCACATCGGGTGGTCGCTGTGGTGCGGGCTGACCGTGTTCGCGCTGGCCTCCGTGCCGTGGGCACGGGTGCTGGGGCTGGCGTACCCGGCGCTGACGCTGCTGGTCATCGTGTCCACGGCCAACCACTTCTGGCTGGACGCGGTCGGCGGGATGCTGTGCCTCGCCTTCGGGGTGGGGGTGGCCCGGCTCTGGTACGGGCGGTGGCCGCAGGTGCCCGGAGCCGTGCTCGGTGCCGGGGCGCGTCAGCCGGCGTAGAACAGCTCGTCCACGACCGACCGGGCCCGGCGGGCCGTACGGCGGTACGCGTCCAGCATGTCGCCGGCCCGGCCCTCGCCGTAGCCCAGGTAGCGGCCCACCGCGGCGAGCTCGCGGGGCTCGGTGGGGAAGGTGTCGCCCGCCCGCCCGCGGACCAGCATCACCGCGTTGCGGACCCGGCTGGCCAGCACCCACGCCTCGTCCAGCACGGCCGCGTCCTCCGCGCCGATCAGGCCGGCCTCGCGGGCCGCCGCCAGTGCCTCGCGCGTCCTCGGGGTGCGCAGGGCAGGCACCTCCCAGGCGTGGCGGAGCTGGAGCAGCTGGACCGTCCACTCCACGTCCGACAGACCGCCGGGGCCCAGCTTGGTGTGCAGCTTGGGGTCTGCGCCGCGCGGCAGCCGCTCGGACTCCATCCGGGCCTTCAGCCGGCGGATCTCACGCACCGCGTCCTCGTCCAGGCCGCGGGCGGGGTAGCGCAGCGGGTCGATCAGCGCCATGAAGCGGCGGCCCAGGTCCTCGTCGCCCGCCACCGGCTCCGCCCGCAGCAGCGCCTGCGACTCCCAGCCCAGCGACCACCTGCGGTAGTACGCCTCGTACGACTTCAGGGTGCGGACCAGCGGGCCGGACTTGCCCTCCGGGCGCAGGTCGGCGTCGATCAGCAGGGGCGGGTCGGCGCTGGGGAGCTGGAGCAGGCGGCGCATCTCGGCCACGACCTTGTTGGCGGCCTTCGCGGCCTCGTGCTCGTCCACGCCCTCTCTCGGTTCGTGCACGAACAGCACGTCCGCGTCGGAGCCATAGCCGAGTTCGTGGCCGCCGAATCTGCCCATGCCGATGATCGCGAACCTGGTCGGGAGGGTGTCGCCCCACGTCTCGCGGACGACCGCGCGGAGGGTGCCGGCGAGGGTGGCGGCGGTGAGGTCCGAGATCGCGCTGCCCGTGCGGTCCAGGAGGACGCCCTCGTCGGACTCCGCCGGGGTGGTCTCCGTGCCATAGGAGCCGACGATGTCCGCCGCTGCGGTGCGGAAGAGTTCCCGGCGCCTCACGCCTCGGGCGGCCGCTACGCCCTGTTCCGCGTTCTCCGCGCGGTTCACCGCCGCGGTGATCTCCTGTTCCAGCTGGGCCCTGCCCCGCGGTTCCAGGCCTCCCGCGTCTCCGTCGCCGAGGAGGGCCACGGCTTCGGGGGCCCTCAGGAGGAGGTCGGGGGCCAGGCGGCCCGCCGAGAGGACCCTCGCCAGGTTCTCCGCGGCCGCGCCCTCGTCCCGGAGGAGGCGGAGGTACCAGGGGGTCTTGCCCAGCGCGTCCGAGACCTTGCGGAAGTTCAGGAGGCCGGCGTCGGGGTCGGCCGAGTCCGCGAACCAGCCGAGGAGGACGGGGAGGAGGGTGCGCTGGATGGCCGCCTTGCGGGTCACACCGGAGGCCAGCGCTTCCAGGTGGCGGAGGGCCGCTGCGGGGTCCGCGTAGCCGAGCGCGACCAGGCGCTCTCTCGCCGCTTCCGCGCTCAGCCTTGTTTCGCCGGGGGCCAGTTGGGCCACCGCGTCCAGGAGGGGGCGGTAGAAGATCTTCTCGTGGAGGCGGCGGACCACTCCGGTGTGGCGCTTCCATTCGCGGCGCAGGCCCGCGACCGGGTCCGTACGCAGGCCCAGTGAGCGGCCCAGGCGGCGCAGGTCTTCCTCCGCCTCGGGGACCAGGTGGGTGCGGCGGAGCTGGAACAGCTGGATGCGGTGTTCCAGTTCACGGAGGAAGCGGTACGCCTCGTCGAGGCGGGCGGCGTCCTCCCGGCCCACGTAGCCGCCCTTCGCCAGGGCTTGCAGCGCCTTCAGGGTGGTGCCGCTGCGGAGAGCCTGGTCTGTGCGGCCGTGCACCAGCTGGAGCAGCTGGACGGCGAATTCCACGTCCCGCAGGCCGCCCGGGCCGAGCTTCAGCTCTCTGTCGATCTCCGACGGGGGAATGTTCTCCACCACCCTGCGGCGCATCTTCTGCACGTCGGAGACGAAGTTCTCCCGGTCGGCCGCTTGCCAGACCATCGGGGTCAGGGCGTCCGTGTACGCCTCGCCGAGTTCCTTGTCCCCCGCCACCGCGCGGGCCTTCAGGAGGGCCTGGAACTCCCAGGTCTTCGCCCAGCGTTGGTAGTAGGCGAGATGGCTGCTCAGGGTGCGGACGAGGGGGCCGTTGCGGCCCTCCGGGCGGAGGTTCGCGTCCACCGGCCAGATCGATCCCTCGACGGTGGTTTCCGAGCAGATGCGCATCATGTGGGAGGCGAGTCTCGTGGCCGCCTTCAGTGCCTTCGTCTCGTCCGTGCCCTGGGTGGGCTCCGCCACGAAGATCACGTCCACGTCGGAGACGTAGTTCAGTTCGTGGCCGCCGCACTTGCCCATGGCGATCACTGCCAGGCGGCAGGCCTGTGCGTCCTCGGGGGCCGCGGCCTGGGCCATGGCCAGGGCCGCGCGGAGGGTTGCCGTCGCCAGGTCCGCCAGTTCCGCCGCCGTCTGGGTCACGTCCGTGGTGCCGCAGACGTCCCTCGCGGCGATGGAGAGCAGGCAGCGGCGGTACGCCACTCTCAGTTCCACCGGGTCCATAGCTTCCGCGAGGCCGCGTTCGAACTCGGTTACTCCTGGGTGGAGGTCCCTTGGCTCGTAGGTGACCAGTTCCTGCCAGTCGTGGGGGTGGCGGCTCAGGTGGTCCGCGAGGGCCGCCGACGCGCCCAGTACGCCCAGGAGGCGGTCGCGGAGGGGCTTCGCCGCGATCAGGGTGTCCAGGAGTTCCCGGCGGTCCGTGGGGGCCGGCTGGGCCTCCAGCAGTCTCACCAGGCCGCGCAGGGCGAGGTCCGGGTCCGCTGTCGCGCCCAGCGCCTCCAGGAGGACCGGGTCCGCCTTCACCGGGGCCAGCTCGGGGCTGTCCAGCAGGCGTTCCGCTCCCGAGGGGTCCGTGAAGCCGTGCCGAAGCAGTCTGGTGAACGTACTGCTCCTGCGCCCCGGCGTCATCCGCGGCCTCCCCTCGGGATCGAGACGGTCCTGGCCAGAGCCTAACCGTGCCACCGGCCGGACCTCGTGTGGCATCGGCCTCGCGTCGCCCGGGGGCCCCACCCTGGCGTCGTGCGGCCTCGGTCCCGCGTCGACCGTGGCGTGCCCCCGCGTCGTGCCGCGTCGCCCGTGCTTCGCCCCCGCCTCGTCCGGGGTCGGGGCCGCGCCGGGGGGTGTCCGTCCTCGGTCCGGCGACTTCTGTTTCTTCGATTCGCTGCACTTGCCTCATCGCCGGCCGCTGCGGGCGGACACCCCCCGCCACGTCCCCTTGCCGCCGTTCGCGGGTGCGGTTTCGTGGGGTGTGCTCAGAGGTCGTCCGGCAGGACTCGGAAGTGTGTGTGCCTGCCGTTCAGGGGGCGTACGGTCCTGAAATCGCGCAGGTCTCTGGTGAGGATGGCGTCCGTCGCGTACTCGGCCGCCAAGGCCACGTTCATCGCGTCCACCAGGTCCAGGTCCAGTGACTGGTGGCGGGCTCGTACCGTCAGTGCTGCGTCCAGGGTTTCCGGGGTGGGGTTCGCCAGGATCAGGCGCATCTCGCTCACCCTGCTGGTGAGGCTGCGCAGGATCGAGTCCGCCGCTCCGCGACCCGCTCTGGCGGTGGCCACCTGGTGGACCTCGGTGAGGGCCATCGGGGTCGCCACCAGGAAGCCGCACTGGTCGGCCGCCTTCTTGGCCGCTGTATGGGCCGGGTCCGAGCGGTTGTAGAGGGCGAGGATGCCCGAGGTGTCGGCGATGGCGATCACGCAGCGGTGTTCCTGTTCCGGTGCTCGCGTGCCTCGTATCCCTCGGTCACCGCTCTGCCGATCTCGTCCCGGTCCATGGGCTCACCGAGGTCGAAGGTCTCCTCGTCCGCCACGAACGGCTCGTCCCAGACTCGGTGCGCCAGTGCGATGCGGTGAATGCCCTCGCGGATTATCTCCGCCTCCGAGAGGCCCAACCGGGCCGCAGCCTCCTTGATCAGCGCCAAGTCACTGTCGTCCGCGTAGACGTTCGTGCGTTTCAGGGCCATGGGGGCATGGTACAGCTCCTGTACCACAGGCTCCGGGAGAGAGGGCTTACATGGAAGACGACGTGAGCGGGGCGCTGGCGCGGGGGTCTGTGGCCACTCGGCTGCCTGCCCAGGATCTGGAGCGGGCTCGGCGGTTCTACTCCGAGAAACTGGGGCTGGAGCCCTTCGACGAGCGGCCCGGGGGGCTGCTCTACCGGTGCGGGGATTCGTCCTTCGTGGTGTTCCAGTCCACCGGGGCCTCACCCGGCACCTTTACCCAGATGGGCTTCCAGGTCGATGACCTCGACACCGTCGTCATCGAGCTGCGGGCGAAAGGCGTCGTCTTCGAGGATGTCGACTCCCCCGGCTTCCACACCCATGACGGCATCGCCGAGATCGAGGGCAACTACCCGAGCACGGGGGCGCGGGGTGAGCGGGGGGCCTGGTTCCGGGACAGCGAGGGGAACTTGCTGGGGGTCGGGGAGTTGGTGCGGTGAGGCGCTCCTCACCGGTCTTATCGTTGCCGAACGCAACCGTTTTTGTGGTGCGCGAGGTAGCAAGGTCCTGCTGACAACTGGGGGGTCACTGGGGTCGTTGCGCCTCTCGCTAATTGTGAAGATTTGTTGATCACTGCTTGGCTCTACGCAGCCTCGCAGGTCACGCACGCGCCGCACATCGCAGAGCCACTTGACGTGCACGTATGAACTGCGAGCCACATCAAAAGCGCCTCAGGACTGGGGACTTGACACCTCTCCCGCGTCGGCGTCTACGGCCTACCCCGAGATCTCGAATCAGTAAAACGGGCTTTCCATCTCGCATGGACTGTTGAACTCTTAAGGTCCACGAATGAGGGGGGTTCGTGAAGATCGCCGCACCTCTTTGACGCGTCCGGGCAGGGGGCCCGGTCTCTCATCGAGTCGGCGGTTCGGCGCCGTGAACGGCCGCTGCAATCCGAGGGGGTTTGCAGCAAAGGATTCACGGTGCGATGTGCAGTGCCCGACGCCGCGCCCGTCTGCTTCAGGAACAGACGGGCGTATTTCAGGGGCGCCGTTTTCCGGCCCGCCACGTCCGCGGGCCGGCTCAAGGGTGAGGAAATCGCCATGGACATCTGCGTTCTGGGACAGGGGTATGTCGGCCTGCCGCTGGCCCTGAGGGCCGCGGAGGCAGGTCATAGCGTCATCGGTTATGAGCCCGATCCGCGCCGGTGTGCTCAGCTCGCCGCCGGGTCGTCCTACATCGAGGACATCGACTCCGGCAGACTCGGGCGCCTGCTGCGTTCCGGTGCCTACAAGCCCACCAGCGACCCGACGGACCTCAAGGGCTTCGACGTCGCAGTGATCACCGTGCCGACTCCACTGACCGACCGCACTCCGGACCTGAGTTGTGTCCGCGACGCCGCCCGGGAACTCGCCCGGTGCCTGGAGGCGGGAGGGACCGTGGTACTGGAATCCACCACACACCCGGGCACCACACGCAACGTGCTGATTCCGCTGCTTGAGGAGGGTTCCGGCCTGGTCGCCGGGCAGGACTTCCACGTCGGCTTCAGCCCCGAGCGGATCGATCCGGGCAACGCGGTGTGGCGCCTGGAAAACACACCGAAGATCGTCGCCGGGCTTACCGAGGCGTGCCTGGAGCGCGTGAAGGCGTTCTACGACGCGGTCACCGAGGTGACTGTACCCGCGTCCGGGCTGGAGGAGGCCGAGCTGGCGAAGGTGTTCGAGAACACCTACCGCCACGTCAACATCGCCCTGGTCAACGAGCTCTCCCGAATCGCCCACACCCTCGGCGTGGACGTGTGGCACACGCTCGAGCTCGCGGCGTCCAAGCCGTTCGGCTTCACGAAGTTCCAGCCCGGGCCAGGTGTCGGCGGCCACTGCCTGCCCATCGACCCGGTCTATCTGAGCCACCATGTGAAGACGCAGCACGGCGAGTCGTTTCGCCTCATCGAGCTGGCCCAGGACATCAACGACAGCCAGCCCGAGTACGTGGTGCGCCGGCTCCAGGACGCCCTCGGCCGGCGCTTCTCCCGCAGCGTCCACGGAGCCCGGATCCTCGCCCTCGGCGTCGCGTACAAGCCCGGCACCGCCGACTCCCGCCAGTCTCCGGCGGTCGATGTGGTCGACCGGCTGCGGGCCATGGGCGCGCTCGTAACCGTGATCGACCCCTATCTGCCCGCCGACAGCGACCGGGACATCCCCTTCGCCGCCGCGCGCGCCGGTACGAGCGTCGCCGACTTCGACGCCGTCGTACTGCTGACCCCGCACGAGGAGTTCGACCTGATGCGGGTGGCCGACGAGGCGGCCTACGTCCTGGACACCCGTGGCGTCATGGCCAGCGCACCGCACATCGAACGCCTCTAGGACCCGAGAGAAGACAAGGCATCCACATGTATGACAAGGGCACCCTCGCCAGAACGGGCAGCGCCGTGGCGCTGTTCGGCGGAACAGCCGCCTTCCAGTGGACCATCGCCATGATCGTCGGCCTGGTCATCCTCGGCGCGGTGCTGTACCGCGTCGCCAACAGAGGGAACCGGTATGAGGCGTAGCAGGCTCGTCGCCTGCGTCCTGGGCGCGGTGGGGGTGGCTGTCTGGGCAGCCACCTACCACCTCGCCCTGGGCGAGAGCGACCGCAAGTTCTTGACGGCCTTGTACCTCTTCGACGCCGCGCTCATCGTCTTCTACATCTCGTCGCTGGAGGTGAATACGCAGTGGCGCAACCGGCGTCCGGCCAAGGGCCGCATCGTCGCCCTGGTTCCGGCCTATGAGGAGGAGCCCCAACTGCTGCGTGCCGCACTCGAGTCGCTGTTACGGCAGACCTGTCCCGTGGACGAGATCCATGTCATGGACGACGGCTCCTCGCAACATCCGGTTGAGCCTTTCGACCACCCCAGAATCCACTGGCACCACCAGGCCAACGGTGGGAAGCGTTATGCCCAGGCAGGCATTCTGAGCCGACTCAACTCTGCCGAATGGGACTTCGTCCTGACTGTCGACTCCGACTCGGTTCCGGCCGAGGACGCGGTCGAGCACCTGATGCGGGCCATGAGCAAGCCCAAGGTCATGGCCGCCACCGGGCTGATCCTCACGCGGAACTTCCGGGACAACTGGCTGACCCGGATCTCCGACGTCAACATCGGCACCAGCTGCCTGATGATCCGCTCCTCCCGCTCCGTCCTCGGTGCGGTGGAGACGACGTCCGGGGCGCTCGCTCTGTACCGCGCTCCCGTGGTCTTCGGCAACCTGGCCGACTACGTGAGGTCGGGCACCAACGGCGACGACCGCCGTCTGACCATGTACGCCCTGCTGCGCGGGGACGTGGTGGTCGTCAACGACGCGCTCGTGCACTCCGCCATGCCCGACACCGTGCGGGGCCTGTTCAAGCAGCGTCTGCGCTGGGGCAAGTCCTCCTGGCAGGCACTCCCCTTCGCCGCGATCAACCTCGAGTGGCGGAAGCTCCTGTTCCCGCTGCTCGCCGTCACCCAGTGGATCATGCTTCCGGTACTGCTGGTCATGACCCTGAGCGGCGTCTTCTTCCGCGCCCAGGGGCCCTACGTCTGGATCGCCTTCGGCTCCTACCTCGCCATCCGTTACGCCGAGACGGCCCAATACCTCATCCGCCGTCCCCACATGAGCCGGACCACGAAGATGATCACCTGGCTGTGGGCCACGCCCGTGGAACTCCTGGTCAAGGTCCTCGTCATCTACCCGGCGAAGTACTGGGCCGTCCTCAAACTCCGCGAACGCGGCTGGCACACCCGAGGCAACGCGCACGCCGGAACCCGCCCGAATCCGGTCGCCACCAGGGCCTGACCGACGAGGTCGCCGGCCGCACTCAGAGCGTCGACCCTGAGAGGTCGTTTGGCAGCACCCGGAAAGGGAGGTGCCTGCGCGTCCTTCCGATCACGCTCTCGACATGGGTGGCCTCGGACCAGCTCTTACTTGCTGCCGCGACGGCCCAGAGGCGGCCCGGGAGCAGGTGACATGCGGAGGGGCCGGCGGTCACTGACCGCCGGCCCCTCACGTCGAATCACCGGTGTGCCGCCTCGGCCTGCCTCTACAGCACCGGCAGGTTCTTCCGCAGTTCGAACGCCGTCACCTCGGACCGGTACTCCTCCCACTCCGACTTCTTGTTGCGGAGGAAGAAGTCGAAGACGTGTTCGCCCAGGGTTTCGGCCACCAGGTCGCTGCGTTCCATCAGGGTGAGGGCCTCGCCCAGGTTCTGCGGGAGGGGTTCGATGCCCATGGCGCGGCGTTCCGCGTCGGAGAGGGCCCAGACGTCGTCCTCGGCGCCCGGGGGGAGTTCGTAGCCCTCCTCGATGCCCTTGAGGCCGGCGGCCAGGAGGACGGCGTAGGCGAGGTAGGGGTTGGCGCCCGAGTCCAGGGAGCGGACCTCCACGCGGGCCGAGCCGGTCTTGCCGGGCTTGTACATGGGGACCCGGACCAGGGCCGAGCGGTTGTTGTGGCCCCAGCAGATGTACGAGGGGGCCTCGCCGCCCGCCCCCGCCGTGCGCTCCGAGCCGCCCCAGATGCGCTTGTAGGAGTTGACCCACTGGTTGGTGACCGCCGAGATCTCCGCCGCGTGCCGCAGCAGGCCCGCGATGAAGGAGCGGCCGACCTTGGAGAGCTGGTACTCCGAGCCGGACTCGTAGAACGCGTTGCGGTCGCCCTCGAAGAGGGAGAGGTGGGTGTGCATGCCCGAGCCGGGGAACTCCGAGAACGGCTTCGGCATGAAGGTCGCCTGCACCCCCTGCTCCAGCGCGACCTGCTTCATGACCAGGCGGAACGTCATGATGTTGTCCGCCGTGGACAGCGCGTCGGCGTACCGCAGGTCGATCTCCTGCTGGCCGGGGCCGCCCTCGTGGTGGGAGAACTCCACCGAGATGCCCATCGACTCCAGCATGGTGATCGCCTGGCGGCGGAAGTCCATGCCCACGTTCTGCGGGGTGTGGTCGAAGTACCCGGAGTTGTCCGCCGGGGTCGGCCGGCTGCCGTCCGTCGGCTTGTTCTTCAGCAGGAAGAACTCGATCTCCGGGTGGGTGTAGAAGGTGAAGCCCAGGTCGGAGGTGCGGGCCAGCGCCCGCTTGAGGACGTAGCGCGGGTCGGCGAAGGACGGGGAGCCGTCCGGCATCAGGATGTCGCAGAACATGCGGGCCGTACCGGGGGCCTCGGCGCGCCAGGGCAGGACCTGGAACGTGGACGGGTCCGGCTTGGCGATCATGTCGGACTCGTAGACGCGGGCGAAGCCCTCGATGGCCGAGCCGTCGAAGCCGATGCCCTCGTCGAACGCCTGCTCAAGCTCCGCGGGGGCCACGGCGACGGACTTGAGGAAGCCCAGCACGTCCGTGAACCACAGGCGTACGAACCGGATGTCGCGCTCCTCCAAGGTCCGGAGCACGAACTCCTGCTGCTTGTCCATCTTCCGCTTCCCCATCCTTGCTGGTCAGGCCGCCTGTCCGTGGTGCGACGGGAGGCGGTCGGCACCTGAGCATCCCACCACATCGGCGTTTCGCGCGCGTTGCGGACCTTGATCAGCCGGACGTCTGCGGGCTGAACGTCCCGCGCACACCAGGTGCACCTCTCCCATGCCCATCTTGCATGCTCACGGCCCCCTCCGTAACAGGTGGCCGGGAGGCCGCGCTTTAATTGGTATCTGAGATACCAATTAAAGGAGGAGCCCCGATGCTGTCCCCGTCTTCCGCCGCGACCGTCCGCGCCACCCTGCCCGCCGTGGGCGCGGCCATCGGCGAGATCACCGAGCGGTTCTACGCCCGCCTCTTCGCCGCCCACCCCGAGCTGCTGCGGAACCTGTTCAACCGGGGCAACCAGGCGTCGGGCGCCCAGAAGCAGGCCCTCGCCGGTTCCATCGCCGCCTTCGCCACCATGCTGCTGGAGCACCCGGACCAGCGGCCCGACGCGATGCTCGGCCGGATCGCGCACAAGCACGCCTCCCTGGGCATCGCCCCCGAGCAGTACCAGGTCGTCCACGAGCACCTCTTCGCCGCCATCGTCGAGGTGCTCGGCGATGCCGTCACCCCCGAGGTCGCGGCCGCCTGGGACGAGGTCTACTGGCTGATGGCCCGCACCCTGACCGGCCTGGAGCGCGGGCTGTACGAGGAGCGCGGCGGGAGTGGTACCCGGGAGTGGGAGGTCGTGGAGCGCGTCCCGGAGACGGCGGACGTGGTCACGCTGCGGCTGCGCCCGGTGGACGGCGGGCCGGTGTCAGGCTTCCGCGCGGGGCAGTACGTGTCCGTGGGCGTCGACCTGCCCGACGGCGCGCACCAGATCCGGCAGTACAGCATCTCCGGCGCCCCCGGTGCCGGGCTGCGGCAGATCAGCGTCAAGCGCGTCGAGGGTGAGGTCTCCGCCTTCCTGCACGCGCACGCGGCCGTCGGTGACCGGCTCACCCTGTCCGAGCCGTACGGCGACCTCGTGCTCGACGGTGACGACAGCCGCCCGCTGCTGCTCGCCTCGGCCGGTATCGGGGTGACCCCGATGGTGGCGATGCTGGCCTCGCTCGCGGCGGACGGCCACACCGGCCCGGTCACCGTGGTGCACGGCGACCGCTCCCCCGCCCACCACGCCCTGCGCGCCGACCATCAGCTGTACGCCGGCAAGCTGGCCGACTGCGCCTGCCACTTCTTCTACGAGCGCGACGCGGCCGACGGCGCCCGCGCCGGCCTGGTGGACCTGGCCGGGATTCCGGTGCCCTCCGGCACCCGCGCCTACCTGTGCGGGCCGCTGCCCTTCATGCGGGCGGTGCGGGCGCAGCTCATCGCGAAGGGTGTGACCCCGGCAGACATCCACTACGAGGTGTTCGGGCCGGACCTCTGGCTCGCGAGCTGAGCGGGCGGGCCGCCGACCATGCCCAGCAGCAGGGGGCCGGTGGGGTCGGCGACCATGTCTCCCACCGTGACCGGGTCCAGGGCGGCGTAGAACGCCTCCTGGGCCCGGCGCAGGGCACCGCGCAGGCGGCAGGCGGAGTTCAGGGGGCAGGGGGTGGGGCCCTCGCAGTCCACCACGTCGCCGTCGCCCTCGAAGACCCGGACGACCGCGCCGACGGAAGCGGTAGAGCCCTTGCCGGTCAGGGCCAGTCCCCCGCCCCGGCCGCGGCGGGCCTCCAGAAGTCCGAGGTGCTGGAGTTCGGCCACGACCTTGGCGGTGTGGGTGTAGGGCAGCCCCATGTCCTCGGCCACCTGCCGGGTCGTGGGGCTGGCGTCGCCGCTCACCGCGAGCCGCATCAGGACGCGCAGGGCGAGATCGGTGGAGCGCAACAGCCGCATACCGGAAGCGTAGGTAATGCGCATCCCCGGTTCAAATTATCCGGTTGTCGTACCTGCCTGCCCCCGGCCCGTTCTCCCCATTACGATCAGCGGGCCTCACGACCGCTCCGCGGAAGGACACGCCCCATGGGTACCGACCAGCACACCCCCGCCTCCGCGCGCGCCGCGCGCATAGAGGAGATGCGGCGCGCCGAGCGTGCCCGCGCCCGCCGCAACCGGGTGCTGGCCGTCGCCGCGAGCGTCGTGGTCGTCGCGGGGCTGGTCGCGGGCGGGGTGGCGCTGGTGCGCTCCCAGTCGGACTCGGGCAAGGACAAGGACACCGCCGCGAGCGGGGACGCCAAGGGCGGCTCCGGGCACTTCACCACGGGCGCGGACGGGGTGCGCACCTGGTCAGGCAAGCTGTCGCGCACCCATGTCGGCACCAAGGTGACGTACCCGATGCACCCGCCGGTCGGCGGGAACCACAACCCGGTGTGGCTCAACTGCAACGGTGACGTCTACAAGGAGCCGGTGCGGGACGAGAACGCGGTGCACGCGCTGGAGCACGGCGCGGTCTGGGTGACGTACACGGACCACGCGAAGAAGGCGGATGTGGACGCGCTCGCGGCCAAGGTGAAGCGGACGCCGTACTCGCTGATGAGCCCGTACGCGGACCAGGACGCGCCGCTGATCCTTTCGGCGTGGGGGCACCAGGTGAGCGTGAAGAGCGCGTCCGACCCCGAGGTGGACAAGTTCTTCGCCGCCTATGTGCAGGGCAAGCAGACCCCGGAGCCGGGCGCCTCCTGCACCGGCGGGGTCATGAAGTGAGGCGCGGGTACGCCGGGTTGGCGGCCGGTGCCGCCGTCCTGGCCGTCGTCGCGGCGGGGGCCGGGGGGTACGCGGCCGGCGGGGAGCGCGACTCCGTCGCCGTACGGGTGCCGGGCGCGGAGTCGGCGGACGCGGGGTTCGCGCGGGACATGGCCGTGCACCACCAGCAGGCCGTGGAGATGTCGTACCTGGTGCGCGACCGCACCGGCGACGAGGAGGTGCGGCGGCTCGCGTACGACATCGCGCAGACCCAGGCCAACCAGCGCGGGATGCTGCTGGGCTGGCTGGATCTGTGGGGGCTGCCGAAGGTGTCCGCCGAGCCGCCGATGACGTGGATGGGCATGGGTGACATGCCGCCGGGGCAGGACGGCGCGCTGATGCCGGGCATGGCCACCAACTCCGACCTGCGCAAGCTGGGTTCCCTCAAGGGGCGCGCGGCGGAGGTGCTCTACCTCCAGCTGATGACGGAGCACCACAGGGGCGGGGTGCACATGGCCGAGGGGTGTGTGGCCCGGTGTGCGGCGGGGCCGGAGCAGCGGCTCGCGCGGGGGATGGTGGACGCCCAGCGGTCCGAGATCCGGCTGATGGCGGACATGCTCAAGAAGCGGGGCGCACACGCCCGTTCGTGAGAAATCCGAATCAAGTCAGCTCTTTTCATGGTTACTTGAGCTTCTCTTGACCTTTTGCTTCCCCTGACATGAACGGTTCATCGGTCAGAGTGGCCCCCATCGTGCGATCTCCACGCCGGTCGACACCGCCGCTTCACCGGCGCACATCCGCGACGTACCGACCACGACATGCATGCGAAACGCATCGCAGGGGGTTCTATGAGATCCAACCGCGCCAAGACGCGCGCCGGTGTGAGCATGGCGGCGACGCTGCCGATGATCGCCGGGGCGCTGGCGCTCGGCATACCCGCGGCCCACGCGGACGGGCCGGCGCGCAACGCGCTGACCGGCACCCGGCCGCTGTGGGCCACGGCGAAGGCGGACAAGGGCGCCGCGGCCGACAGCGCCCGCGTCAACGCCCGCGTCTACCTGGCCGGCCGGGACGCGGCCGGACTGGCGGCCTACGCCAGGGCCGTCTCCGACCCGGCCTCGCCGCTGTACGGCAAGCACCTCAGCGCCAAGCAGGCGCAGGCCCGCTTCGGGGCCACCAAGGCCCAGGTGACCGCCGTCAAGTCCTGGCTGAAGTCGGCCGGCCTGACGGTCACCGGGGTCACCGCGCACTATGTCGCCGTCTCCGGTGACGTGGCCGCCGCCGAGAAGGCGTTCGGCACCCAGCTCCACAACTACGCCAAGGGCAAGCGGACTTACCGCGCCCCGGCGAAGACCGCCTCGGCGCCCGCCTCGCTCAAGGGCGCCGTGCTCACGGTGACCGGCCTGGACACCGCGCCGCACAAGTCGAAGCACGACGACCAGCTGCCGCCTCCGGACGCGGTGTTCAAGAACGCCGGTCCGTTCTCGAGCTACTTCGGCTCGAACACCGCGAGCAGCCTGCCGGACGCGTACGGCCACAAGATCCCGTACGCGATCCAGGGTTACACCGGCAAGCAGCTCCGCGCGGCCTACGGCGCGGGTCAGTACACCGGCAAGCACGTGCGCGTCGCCATCACGGACGCCTACGCCTCGCCGACCATCGCCTTCGACGCCGGCTCCTACGCCAAGAAGCACGGCGACGCGGCGTGGAAGACCGGCCAGCTCCACCAGGTGCTGCCGAAGAAGTACACGCACACCGGGGCCGACGAGTGCGGGGCGGCCGGCTGGTACGGCGAGGAGACCCTCGACGTCGAGGCCGTGCACGCGGTCGCGCCGAACGCGGACGTCACCTATGTGGGCGCCGCGTCCTGCCTCGACGACGACCTGCTCGACTCGCTGAGCAAGGTGGTCGACAGCCACCTGGCCGACATCGTCTCCAACTCGTGGGGCGACATCGAGGCCAACCAGACGCCGGACCTGGCCGCCGCGTACGACCAGGTGTTCCAGTTCGGCGCGGTGGAGGGCATCGGCTTCTACTTCTCCTCCGGCGACGACGGTGACGAGGTGGCCAACACCGCCACGGACACCACGCCGGGCGTGAAGCAGGTCGACACCCCCGCCAACTCGGCCTGGGTGACGGCGGTCGGCGGTACCTCGCTGGCGGTCGGCAAGGGCGACACGTATCAGTGGGAGACCGGCTGGGGCACCGAGAAGGCCCTCCTGTCGGCCGACGGCAAGAGCTGGGACGCCTTCCCCGGCGCCTTCACCTCGGGCGCGGGCGGCGGCACCAGCAGGACCGTGCCGCAGCCGTACTACCAGCAGGGCATCGTGCCGAAGAAGCTGGCCACGGCCAACAACAAGGCCGGCAACCGCGTCGTCCCGGACATCGCGGCCATCGCCGACCCGAACACCGGCTTCCTGGTCGGCCAGACCCAGACCTTCCCGGACGGGACCCAGCGCTACAGCGAGTACCGCATCGGCGGCACCTCCCTGGCCGCGCCGGTGATCGCGGCCGTGCAGGCGCTGGCGCAGGAGGCGCGCGGCGGCAAGGCGATCGGCTTCGCCAACCCGTCGATCTACCAGCGGTACGGCAAGAAGGGCGTCTTCCACGACGTCACCGACAACCCGACGGGCTCCGGCCTGGCGGTGGCCCGTACCGACTTCGTGAACGGTCTGGACGCCTCCGGCGGCCTGACCACCTCGGTCCGCAGCCTCGGCAAGGACAGCTCGCTGCACGCGGTCAAGGGCTACGACGACGTGACCGGCGTGGGCTCGCCCGCGAACGGCTACGTGCAGTCGTACAAGGGTCACTGATCCGCGGTAGCCGGTGACGGGGGCGTGGGGTGCCGGACACCTCACGCCCCCCATCGCGTCGGAGTGACGATTACACTGGCGGGGTGCCTCAACTTCGTCTCGCCCTGAATCAGATCGATGCCCGGGTCGGCGACATCGCCGGCAACACCGAGTCCGTCGTCCACCGGACCCGTCGGTCGGCCGAGGCGGGAGCGCATCTGGTCGCGTTCCCGGAAATGGTGCTGACCGGGTATCCCGTGGAGGACCTCGCCCTGCGCTCGTCCTTCGTCGAAGCCTCCCGCGCCGCCGTGCGCACGCTGGCCGCCCGGCTGGCCGGGGAGGGACTCGGCGAGGTGCCGGTGGTCGTCGGCTACCTCGACCGCTCGGCGACCGCGCAGCCGAAGTACGGCCAGCCGGCCGGTGCCCCGCAGAACGCGGCGGCGGTGCTGTACCGGGGCGAGGTGGCCCTCACCTTCGCCAAGCACCACCTGCCGAACTACGGCGTCTTCGACGAGTTCCGCTACTTCGTGCCCGGCGACACCATGCCGGTGATCCGGGTGCGCGGGGTGGACGTGGCGCTCGCCATCTGCGAGGACCTCTGGCAGGACGGCGGCCGCGTCCCCGCCGCCCGTTCGGCCCACGCCGGCCTGCTGCTCTCGGTGAACGCCTCGCCGTACGAGCGCGACAAGGACGACACCCGCCTGGAGCTGGTGAGCAAGCGGGCCCAGGAGGCCGGCTGCACCACCGCCTATCTGGCCATGATCGGCGGCCAGGACGAGCTGGTCTTCGACGGCGACTCCATCGTGGTCGGCGCGGACGGCGCGGTGATCGCGCGGGCACCGCAGTTCGAGGAGACCTGCCTGCTGCTGGACCTGGACCTGCCCGCCGCCGACCCGGACGCGCCGACGGGTGTCGTGGACGACGGTCTGCGCATCGACCGTGTGGTCCTCTCCCCCGAGCCCGTGCCGCCCTACGAGCCGGAGCACCTCGGCGGCTACGCCCAGCGGCTGGACGACGAGGCGGAGATGTACGGCGCGCTGGTGACGGGCCTGCGGGCGTACGTCACCAAGAACGGCTTCCGCACGGTGCTGATCGGACTGTCCGGGGGCATCGACTCGGCGCTGGTGGCGGCGATCGCGTGCGACGCGGTGGGCGCGGAGAACGTGTACGGGATCTCGATGCCGTCCAAGTACTCCTCCGAGCACTCCCGGAGCGACGCGGCCGAGCTGGCCCGGCGCACCGGGCTGCACTTCCGTACGGTCTCGATCGAGCCGATGTTCGACGCGTACATGGGCGCGCTGGGCCTGACCGGGCTCGCGGAGGAGAACCTGCAGTCCCGGCTGCGGGGCACGCTGCTGATGGCGGTGTCCAACCAGGAGGGCCATCTCGTGCTGGCTCCGGGCAACAAGTCCGAGCTGGCGGTGGGGTACTCCACCCTGTACGGCGACTCGGTGGGCGCGTACGGCCCGATCAAGGACGTCTACAAGTCCTCGGTGTTCCGGCTCGCCCGCTACCGCAACCGCGCGGCCGAAGAACGCGGCGAGACCCCGCCGATCCCGTCGAACTCCATCAGCAAGCCCCCCAGCGCCGAGCTGAGCCCCGGCCAGGTGGACACCGACTCCCTGCCGGACTACCCCGTCCTCGACGCGATCCTCGACCTCTACGTCGACCACGACCAGGGGGCGGACGCGATCGTGGCGGCGGGCTTCGACCGTGACCTCGTCGTGCGCATCCTCCGCATGGTCGACACGGCGGAGTACAAGCGGCGGCAGTACCCGCCGGGCACGAAGATCTCCCCGAAGGGATTCGGAAAGGACCGTCGGCTGCCGATCACGAACGCGTGGCGGGAGCGGGCGTAGTCACTCGGGGCGGGCGCGCAGGCCGGCGTCGAGGGCGCGGATCAACTCGCCCACCCGTCCACCGCCCTGCGGGGCGGCCGGGTAGCGATGGAGCACGTCGACGACAAGGGGTGTCGCCCGCCGCACCGTCCGCTCGAGGTGTCCGACCGCGCTCTCCCCGGCGACCAGCTCGGCCGCCAGCGCCGCGTGGGCCCCGGCCCCGAGGATGTGCTTGACCTGCGTGGCGTTGGCCAACGGATGCAGATAGGCGGCCCCGGCCGCGGCCATCGCCGCCCGCGCGGCCTCCCGTGCGGCGTCGGAGGGCGCCACCTGGGCCGCCTTGAGCGCCGCCCACGCCGTGTCGCGCAGCGCCTTCCCCCGCTCCCCGCCCCGCGCGAACGCCCAGGCGGCGCCGATGGCTTCCCGAGGCCGCGGGTCTTCGGGTTGATCAGCCTCGAAGATGCCGAGCACGGTCTCGGCGGAGGCCGCGGCGAAGGCGGTGACAGCCCGCAGATCGTCCTTGCTCAGTTCGACGGCAGCACTCATCGGCCCCTCTTCTCCTCCAGGTGGTCCCGGACGGCCGACATGGAACTCGGATCGGCGTGACCGCAGTTGCGGGTACGGGCCTGCCGCGGTGCCGGCGCTCAGGCGACAGGTGCGGGGGTGTGCGTGCCGGTGGCGCCTCGGGCGAGGGCTCGCCGTGCCAGTGCCAGTCTGCCGATCGCCTCTGTCAGCCGGTCGGGCGGGAGGGTGTAGGGCAGCCGGACGTTGCGTTCGAACGCGCCGCCGATCCCGAAGCGTGGTCCGGCCGCGATGGTCACTCCGTGGTCCGGGGCGACCGCTGCCAGCCGTGAGCTGACGGGCTCGGGGAAGGTCGCCCACAGGGTCACGCCGCCGTCGGGCCTGGGGGCCCGGACGTCGGGCAGGTTCTCGGCGAGTGCTGCGCACAGCGCGTCGCGCTGGGATCGCAGTTGCCGGAGGGTGTCCGGGCGCCGGGTCTGGTGTTCGTTCAGGAGTGCGGCCGTGGCGAGCTGTTCGACGACGGGGGTGCCGAGGTCCGTGGCGTGCCGGGTCTGCTGGACGCGTTCGAGGAGAGACGGGGCCGCCCGGATCCAGCCGATGCGCAGGCCGCCCCAGATGCTCTTGGAGACCGAGCCGACGCTGACAGCGGTCGGCATGTGCAGCGCGAAGGGTTCCGGGCTTGCTCCCTCCAGGACCAGGTCGGTCATGGTCTCGTCGACGACCGTGGGGCAGGCGAGCCCGAGCCCGGCGCGGACGCTCGTGGGCATGCACAGGCCGGTCGGATTGTGGAAGTCCGGGATCAGGTAGGCCAGGTTCGCGCTGCGGGCCGCTTCCCGGAGCTGTGCCGTGTCCCAGCCCGAAGGCCCCACGGCGACCGCCAGAAGCCGGGCACGCGCCTCGGTGAACGTACTGATCGCGTGCGGATAGGTCGGATGGTCGATCAGAACCCTGTCGCGCGGCGACAGAAGGGTACGCGCGAGAAGGGCGAGCGCGTGCTGCGCGCCATTGGTGATCAGGATGTGGTCGGGGTCCGTGGGCAGGGAGCGCCGCCGATACCAGCCGGCCACCGCCTCACGCAGCTCCGCGATGCCGTACCGGTCGTAGCCGTGCCGCTCGAAGTGCCTGGGCAGTTGTTCGAGCGCGGTCGCGAACGCGGTGTGGAGGATCTCGACGGGCGCGGGCGGAGCGGCGAAGGACAGGTCGATGGCCGCCGGACCCGCGGCGTTCCCGGGCTCGGGCGGCGGGTCGTCGGGCAGCCGCACCGTCGCCCTGGCCCGGGCCCGGGTGGCGGCATATCTCTGATCGACCAGGGTGCGGTAGGCGGCGCCGACGGTGGTTCTGCTGGTGGACAGCGCCGTGGCCAGGTCACGCTCACTCGGCAGGGCCGACCCGAGAGGGAGACGTCCGTCCAGGACCAGGAGCCGCAGCCTGTCGGAGAGGCGCTGGTGCGCGGGACCAGGTCCCTCCCGCCACGTCCCGAGCATGCGTGCCACCGCGTGGGCGCTTACCTTCACCTCGCCAGCATAAGCAATCTGGCTATGGATTCGAGGTCCAGATGCTCACAGGCTTGCCGCATGGCACATCCTGCTTCCACCGCGCACGTCTCCGTACGGGCGCGCCCCGACCCGCCCGTCCTGACCCGGCTGAACGCGCTCGCCCAGTTCAGAGCGGGCCGCACGACACGTCGCGTCCTCCAGCTTCTCGTGGGCCTGGCGGGGTACGGGGCCGCCGTGATGACGCTCGTCCGCTCCGGGCTGGGCGCAGCCGGCTGGAACGTGCTCACCGAGGGCACCGCCACGGCCCTCGGTGTCTCGTTCGGGTGGGCGACGAACCTCATCTCCCTGTCGGTACTCCTGGCCTGGATTCCGCTGCGGGAACTCCCCGGTCTCGGCACCCTTCTCAACGTCGCCGTCGTCGGCTTCGCCGCGGATGCCACCGCGGCCGTCCTCCCGCCCCCGCAGGGGACGCTCACCGCGATCGCCTACCTCGTCCTCGGCCTCGTCGCTCTGGCCCTCTTCGACGCGCTGTACCTCGGTGCGCAGTTCGGGTCCGGGCCCCGCGACGGCATCATGACCGGGCTGGTCCGGCTCACCCGCCTGCCCGTCGCCGCGGTGCGCACCGGTATCGACGTCGCTGTGGCCGGCGCCGGCTGGCTCATGGGCGGAACCGTCGGGGCCGGGACGGTGCTCGTCACCCTGTGCATGGGGCCCCTCGTCGGCCTCTTCCTCCCCCGTGTGGCGGTTCGCCTCCCCGTCGGCGAGGCAGAGGACCGGCACACCCGATGAACGCGAAAGGACGAAGATGACGGTGCTACTCGCCCAGATCAGTGATCTGCACCTGGACGGCAGTGAGAGGGCCACCCGGCGCGCCGAGCGCGTCATGGAACACCTGCGGGCGCTGCCCCACCCGGTCGACGCGGTCCTGGTCACCGGGGACATAGCCGATCACGGCGAGGAGGCCGAGTACGAGGAGGCAGCCCGCATCCTGGCGGCTCCCTTCCCGGTACTCACCCTTCCCGGGAACCACGACGTGCGCGCGGCCTACCGCAAGGCTCTGCTCGGCGAGGCGCCCGACCACGCCCCCGTCAACCGGCTGCACGACGTCTCCGGGACCGCCGTGCTGATGTGCGACTCCAGCATCCCCGGCCGCGACGAGGGACGTCTCGACGCGGTGACGCTCGACTGGCTGGACACCACTCTCGCCGGCCTGCCACGGGACACCCCGGCACTGATCGCCTTCCATCACCCACCGGTCGGACTCCACCACCCGCTGGTCGACTCCATGCTGCTGGAACGGCCCGGGCCACTGGCCACCCTGCTCGCGGCGCACCCGCGGGTCGTCGCCGTCCTGACCGGGCACGCCCACACGGCAGCCGCCTCGGTCTTCGCCGGCCGTCCCCTGATCGTCGGCCCCGCGGTCACCTGGACCCTGAGGATGCCCTGGGAGGGCGACGACCCGGCGGACCGGGACCAGCCACCCGGCATCGCCTTCCACGTCCTGGACGACGACCGGCGCCTGACCACCCACTATCGCGTCGTGCTCTGAGCGGGGACGGGACCGTGAGCTGATCAGGGCGGTGGCCCGGTGTTCGCCGGACCTGCACCGGGCCGGGCCCGCCGCCCCGAGAAACCACAGGGCAGCCCGCCGGTAGGGGGAAGGTCCGGCGGGCTGCCCGTTGGTGGTGCGGCAGTGGTCAGTGGACGGAGTGCTCGTCGAGGGGGAACGTTCCGCCGACGACGTCCTCCGCGAAGGACTTGGCCGCGTCGCCCATGACCTCGCGGAGCGCCGCGTACTTCTTGACGAACTTCGGGACCCGGCCCGAGGTCAGGCCGAGCATGTCGGTCCAGACGAGGACCTGCGCGTCGGTGTCCGGGCCCGCGCCGATGCCGACGGTCGGGATGTGGAGGACCCGCGTCACCTCGGCCGCCAGCTCCGCCGGGACCAGCTCCAGTACGACGGCGAACGCGCCCGCGTCCTGGACCGCCTTCGCGTCGCGCAGGAGCTGCTGGGCCGCCTCCTCGCCGCGCCCCTGGACCCGGTAGCCCATGGCGTTGACGGACTGCGGGGTGAGGCCGATGTGGGCCATCACCGGGATGCCGGACTCGACCAGCAGCCGGATCTGTTCGTGCGACCGCTCGCCGCCCTCCAGCTTGACCGCGCCCACCCCGGCCTCCTTGACCAGCCGGGTCGCCGAGCGCAGCGCCTGCACCGGGCCCTCCTGGTAGGAGCCGAACGGGAGGTCGCCGACGACGAGGGCGCGGCTGGTGCCGCGTACGACGGCGGCGGAGAGCATGGTCATCTCGTCGAGCGTGACCGGCACGGTCGTCTCGTAGCCGAGGTGGCAGTTGCCCGCCGAGTCGCCCACGAGGAGGACCGGGATGCCGGACTCGTCGAAGACGGAGGCGGTCATGGCGTCGTAGGCGGTGAGCATGGGCCACTTCTCGCCCCGCTCCTTGGCGAGGGCGATGTCGCGGACCGTGATGCGGCGGGTGCCCTTTCCTCCGTACAGCGTCTTGCCGTCGGAGGGCTTCGTCTGGGCAGCCGAGAGCTGCGTCATGGCAACGGCTCCTTCAGTTCATCTCGAGGCGCCCTTTCGGCGTCCCCGGATCGTCTCCATGGTGGCACCTCGTGCCGGAGGTGGCCAGGGGGACCCCGGGACTCCGGTCCGGGAGGGCCCGCGCAATGCCTCGGCAAAGGAATTCAGATACGAGACGGTGCCGTATTGGAATGGGCATACGATCGGGCACATGACAACCTCCCCTGCCCCCCGGATACCGGAAGCCGTGCACCGGCGCCGCTGGGCGATCCTCGGCGTGCTGATGCTGAGCCTGCTCATCGTGGTGCTCGACAACTCGATCCTGAACGTCGCC
This sequence comes from Streptomyces recifensis, assembly GCF_002154615.1. Taxonomy (NCBI): domain Bacteria; kingdom Bacillati; phylum Actinomycetota; class Actinomycetes; order Kitasatosporales; family Streptomycetaceae; genus Streptomyces; species Streptomyces recifensis. The sequence goes on along the minus strand of NZ_MUNH01000119.1, from coordinate 29,380 downwards.
ATCAAGACCATCGCCACCCCGGCGCCCACCGGTCTCGGCGCCACGCAGAGCGAGATCGAGTGGGCGATCAACTCGTACACCCTGGTCTTCGCCGGCCTGCTCTTCACCGCCGGGCTCATCGGTGACCGGCTCGGCCGCAAGAAGGTGCTGCTCGGCGGGCTGGTGGTGTTCGGCATCGGTTCGGCGCTGGCCGCCGAGTCCGGCTCGCCGGGCCAGCTGATCACCTACCGCGCCGTGATGGCCCTCGGTGCCGCCTTCGTCATGCCCGCGACCCTGGCCGTGCTGATGAACGTCTTCGAGCGCTCGGAGCAGCCCAAGGCCATCGGCATCTGGGCGGGCGGGGTCGGCCTCGCCATCGCCATCGGCCCGATCACCGGCGGCGCGCTGCTGGACCACTTCTGGTGGGGCTCGGTCTTCCTGATCAACGTGCCCATCGTGCTGGTCGCCCTCGCCCTGATGGTCTGGCTGGTCCCCGACTCCCGCGACCCGAAGCCCGGCCGCCTGGACCCCGTCGGCGTGGTGCTCTCCGTGCTCGGCCTGGTGCTGCTGGTCTACGGCATCATCAAGGGCGGCGAGCTGGCCGACTTCACCGACGCCAAGGTGCTGGCCACCATCATCGCCGGTGTCGTCGTGCTGATCGGCTTCGTGGTCCACGAGAAGCGCAGCGACCACCCCTCGCTGGACGTGACCTACTTCCGCAACAAGGTCTTCTCGGCCGCCATGGCCGCCATCGCGCTGGTCTTCTTCGCGCTGATGGGTGTCACGTTCTTCGGCGTCTTCTACACCCAGAGCGTGCGCGGCTACTCCCCGCTGGAGTCCGGCCTGCTGATGCTGCCGCTGGCCGCCGCCCAGATGATCTTCGCGCCGCGCGCCCGGCTGCTGGTCGACCGGTTCGGCAACCGGGCCACCACCACCGCGGGCATGCTGCTGATCGCCGCCACCCTGGCCGCGTTCGCGGGCTTCGAGGCCGACACGCCGATCTGGCTGCTGGAGGTCGTGTTCTTCCTCATGGGCACCGGCATGGCGCACATCATGACCCCGACCTCGGTCGTCATCATGCAGGCCCTGCCCCGCGAGAAGGCGGGCTCGGCCTCCGCGCTCAGCAACACCTTCCGCCAGGTCGGCGGCGCCCTCGGCATCGCCGTGCTCGGCTCGGTGCTCGCCACCTCCTACCGGGGCGGCATCGAGGGCAGCCTCGGCGCGCTGCCGCCCGGCCTGCGCGACACCGCGGGCGAGTCCATCGAGGCCACCCTCGGCATCGCGGAGAAGCTCGGCCCGCGCGGCCAGGCCCTGGTCACGCCCGCCTACGACGCCTTCCTGCACGCCATGCACGTCACCGCCCTGTGGGGTACGGGCGTGGCGCTGATCGGGGCCGTCGTCGTCGCCGTGTTCCTGCCGGGCAGGACCCCGGCCGCCGAGGCCGGCGAGCGCGAGCCGGAACTGATCAGCACCGGCGACTGAGTACCGGTACCCGGCGGGGGGAGGCTGCCGCTGCGGGAGAATCTTCCGCAGCACACCGAGAGGACGAGACGTGAGCCTTGCCGCAGACCGGCCCGCGCAGCCCGCCCCCGCCCGGGGCAGGCCCCGCAGCGAGGCCGTGGAGCGCGCCATCATCGAGGGCGTGATGAAGCTCCTGGAGGACGGCGTACCGCTGGCCGACCTCTCCATCGAGCGGGTCGCCCGTACCGCCGGGGTCGGCAAGGCCACCATCTACCGCCGGTGGAGCGGCAAGGAGGAGCTGTTCGTCGACGTCCTGCGCACCGCCGAACCCCCCGACCCGGAACTGCCCGGCACCTCCATGCGCGACGACCTCGTCGTCCTGCTGGAGACCCTGCGCCGCCGGGGGCTGGCCAGCCGGTCCTCGGCGATCATGCACAACGTCTACGTGCAGGCGAAGTGCAGCCCCCGCATCTGGGCCGCCTACGAGGCGAGCGTCATAGCGCCCCGCCGGGCCCTCGCGCTGGACGTGCTGCGCCGGGGCCAGCGCGACGGCGAGCTCCGTACCGACATCGACCCGGAACTGGCCAACGACATGTTCGTCGGCGCCATGCTCGTCCGCACCGTCCTGCGCCCCGACGCCGACCTCCCCGAGGGGCTCGCGGAGGAGATCGTCGACACGCTGCTCGCCGGCCTACGGCCCGTCAGGTCCCCGGCGCGGTAGCCCGGATGTGCGTGTTTCGTCACAGAAACCCTCCGTGCAGGGGCTTCTCGGAACTGATGGCGCCGCCTCGCACGTCCTCGTCTTCCGAACGGCCGTCATGGGACGGCGGAACGGAACCCGGCATCCCCTAGGGTCGTACACACACACGGGGGGATGACGGAGTGCACGGCAGGCAGTGAGGCACGGTATGGCGCAGCAGGCGTACATGACGGAGACGGACAACGGCGGCTCGGGGCCCGAGCGACCAGTGTCGCGGCTTCGGCGCCTGGCGCACCGCCTGTTCGGCGGCTGGCGCGGCGATCCCCGCATCTGGCGCCGGGGGCTGGTCACCGCCGCGCTCGCGCTGCTGCTGGCGCTGGTGATGGTGGTCCACTCGCGCATCCCGAACCGGCTCGGCAACCTGGGCAGCCTGATCGAGACCTTCCTGCCCTGGCTGGGCCTGGCGATCCCGGTGCTGCTGGTGCTCGGCCTCGTCCGCCGCTCCGCCACCGCGCTGATCGCGGTGCTGCTCCCGGCGATCGTCTGGCTGAACCTGTTCGGCGGGCTGCTGCTCTCCGACAAGTCGGGCACCGGCGGCGACCTGGTCGTGGCCACCCACAACGTGAACGCCGACAACCCGGACCCGGCCGCCACCGCCCGCGACGTCTCCGCCTCCGGCGCCGACATGGTCGCGCTGGAGGAACTGCCCGCCTCCGCCGTGCCGGTGTACTCCACCGCGCTCAGGGCCACGTACCCCTACCACTCGGTGGTCGGCACGGTCGGGCTGTGGAGCAAGTACCCGATGAGCCAGGTCGAGCCGGTCGACATCAAGCTCGGCTGGAAGCGGGCGATGCGCGCCACGGTCTCCACGCCGCACGGCCTGGTCGCGGTGTACGTCGCCCACCTGCCCTCGGTGCGGGTGAAGCTGGAGGCCGGGTTCACCGCCCGGCAGCGCGACAGGAGCGCCGACGCGCTCGGCGAGGCCATCGCGGACGAGACCCTCACCCGCGTCGTGCTGCTCGGCGATCTGAACGGCACGATGAACGACCGCTCGCTCAACGCCGTGACCTCCCAGCTCCGCTCCACGCAGGGCGCGGCGGGCAGCGGATTCGGCTTCAGCTGGCCGGCCGCGTTCCCGATGGCGCGGATCGACCAGATCATGGTCAAGGGCGTCGAGCCGGAGAGCTCCTGGACCCTGCCGCGCACCAACAGCGACCATCTCCCGGTGGCGGCTCGTGTGAAGCTCGACATGCCGTCGTAACCCGCAGGAATACTGGCCTTGAAAGAGTTTGTTCCGTACGGGAACATAGAAGATTCCCCCTGAGCCCTGTACGGCACTTTCGTTCTGAGAGGTCCCCTCATGCCCCTGGCCCTGCTCGCCCTTGCCGTGGGCGCCTTCGGCATCGGTACCACCGAGTTCGTGATGATGGGCCTGCTGCCCGACGTCGCGGACGACCTGCACATATCCATCCCGACCGCCGGGCACCTGGTCTCGGCGTACGCGCTCGGCGTGGTCATCGGCGCTCCGCTGCTGGCCGCGGTCACCGCCCGGATGTCCCGCCGCACGGTGCTGATCGGCCTGATGGCCGTGTTCGTCGCGGGCAACGCGCTCTCCGCGTTCGCCCCCGGTTACGAGTCCCTGCTCGCCGCCCGTTTCCTGAGCGGCCTGCCGCACGGCGCCTTCTTCGGCGTCGGCGCGGTCGTCGCCACCGGCATGGTCGCGCCGGAGCGCAAGGCACGCTCGGTCTCCCTGATGTTCCTCGGGCTGACCGTCGCCAACGTGGCGGGCGTGCCCGTGGCCACCCTGATGGGCCAGCACATGGGCTGGCGGGCCACCTTCCTCGGGGTCAGCGCCATCGGTCTGGCCGCGATAGCCGCGCTCGCCCTGCTCATACCGCGCGACCACACCCACGCCACCTCGGCGGGGCTGCGCCACGAGCTGGCCGCGCTGAAGTCCCTGCCGGTCTGGCTGGCGCTCGGTACGACGGTCGCGGGCTTCGGCGCGCTCTTCGCCGCGTACAGCTACGTCACCCCGATGCTGACCGACTCCGCCGGGTTCGCCCCCGCCAGTGTGACGCTGCTGCTCGCGCTGTTCGGCGTCGGCGCCACCGCGGGCAACCTGCTGGGCGGGCGCCTCGCCGACCACGCGATGCGGGGCACGCTGTTCGGCGGCCTGGCCGCGCTCGGCGTCGTCCTCGCGCTCTTCCCGCTGCTGATGCGCGCCGAGTGGAGCGCGGCGCTCGGGGTGGCCCTGCTCGGCATGGCCGCCTTCGTCACCGGCTCCCCCCTCCAGCTCATGGTCATGGAGAAGGCCGCCGCGGCCCCCTCCCTCGCCTCCTCCGCCAACCAGGCCGCCTTCAACCTGGCGAACGCCGGCGGCGCGTGGATCGGCGGGCTGGCCCTGGCGGCGGGCTTCGGCGCGACCTCGCCCGCGCTGGCGGGTGCGCTGCTCGCCGTCCTCGGCCTGGGTGTCGCGGGCGTCGCGTACGGGGTGGACCGGCGACGGGCGTCCGCGCCTGCGGGCCGGCTCGTGGCGGCGCACGTTCCTGAGGCGCAGGAGACGGTGCACCGCTGAGGTCCGCCCGCCGGCGGCCTGAGACCCCGTTCATCCCTGTCCGCAGGGGATGGACGGGGTCTCTCGCGTGCCTGGTCAGACCGGCCACGCGTCCTCGGGGTCGTCCAGCCACGCGAGCTGACCGCCGTCCGCGCGGACGGTGAGACCGAACCGCTCGATGCCCGGTCGTCCGGCATCCCTCCACCAGTCGATGGCCTGCGAGACCTCGTCCCAGAGCGGCCGTGGCCCGGCCTGCCACACGTCAGCATCATGGCCGTCGCGCAGCATGACGCAGGCCCATGAGCGGTCCGTGAGCCCGTAGAACCAGACCGGCCGCGACCCGTCCCGCTTCGCCGCCACGGCCTGGTGACAGCGGGGCACCCTCAGCCCGAGGACGAACGCGGCCGCATCGAAACGACCTGCGCCGAGCAGATCGGCCTCGGTCACCTCCGTCTTGGTGTGCTCGGCGGAGTCCACGCCGTTCGGGACGTACGCCTCGTGGCCGGGGAAGAGGAGCCGCTGAGCGCGTAGCTTCATGAACTCCGCCGGGCCGACGAACTCCCCGCTCGCCTCGCCATCGGCGACTTCGAGCCGGACGATCGCGTCCGCGTTGCTGTAGTGCGTCCCCCAGGGTGCGACGATCAGGCCGCCCTCGCGGGTCTGCTCCATCCACGCCGGCGGCAGCTTCCGGACCCCTGCGGTGACGATGACGCGGTCGAACGGCGCCCCGGACGGATCGCCGAGCGCGCCGTCCCGCGTGACCACCGTCCCCAGTAGACCCGCCGCCGCCAGCCGTTCGCGGGCGGCGTTCGCGACCTGCGGGTCGATCTCGATGCTCGTGACATTTCCCGCGCCGAGCCGGGCCGCGAGCAGGCCCGCGTTCCATCCGGTGCCGGTCCCGATCTCCAGCACGCGGTCGCCGGGACGTACGTCCAGCGCGGCCAGCATCCGGAAGACGACCGTGGGCATCGAGGCGGAAGAGGTCGGCACTCCACCAGGGCCGCCGCCCTTCCCGTCGTCCCACTGGGTAACGACGGGAACGTCCGCACAGGCGTATCTCTCCCAGGTCTCCGGCTCGGTATGCCGGTCCACCCGCGTGCTCTCACCGCTGGCCATGTCATGCGCCCAGAAGACCTCGGGCAGGAAGCCCGAGCGGGGCACCGCGGAGAGAGCGGACGACCAGTCCGGGGTCGTGGCCCCGGACGCCGTGAGGGAACGGGCCAGCGCGGCCCGCTCCCCCGACACATCGGCGGGTGCCATCAGCCCGCGAACCTAGGGCCACCGTCGGGCGACGGCGGGGTCGGCGGCACGGGCCAGGGCTGCCCAGGCAGCTTGTCGCCGCCTTCTCCTCCGCCGGCGACCAGCAGGTACGTCATGGGAGATCTCCTTCGTCTCGACATCGTGGGGCCGTCCCGGCGGACACCGGAAGGGGTGAGGCCGTTCTGCCGAACTCGGCACAACGGAGTTCAGAGGCGCGCCAGTCACAGCGCGCGGAGCGTGACCTCCCCGCGTTGCCACATCGCAGGACAGACGTCACCGGCGTGCAGGAAGCTGTAGTACGGCGCGTTCGACACGGGTCCGCTCCAGCGGTACGGCATGACCAGCGGCTCGGCGAGGCGTACGGCCTGCCGACAGCGCAGGCATGTCACCTCGTCCGTACCCACGGCGTGATCGTGGGCCGCGGTGTACGCCTCCGCAATGGGCAGGCTGTCCGCGCCCCGCCGGACGGCACAGGCGGAGCAGGACTCGACGTGGACGGCCCAGTCCAGGTAGGCGGCGACCTTGGCACGACGCTTCGTCCAGCACGTCCCGCAGGCGCGGCAGCCCAGTCCGGGGACCGGGTCCAGCGCCTCCAAGTCATGCGCGCCCTGGCACCAGAGGCACGCGTCACCGGCCCGTTGGGCGCCGGTCATGTCCGACAGGCTGGGCGCTTCGACCATCAGCACGGTCTGCCCGAGCCATTCCGGGACCGGGGTGAAGTCGGACTCAGCACTCATCGAGCCGCTCCCGGCATCCGGTGCACCGGGCACTGGCAGGGCGCCATCGAGCCGCTCATCAGCTCCGTCGGCCGTCGGTCCATGTCGTGCGGGATGGAGACCGTGGCGCGGGGTGCAGTGACCATGCCTCCCCGCGTGACCGTGTAGACCTTGATCGTCAACTTGGGGTGTGGTGTACGTGCGCGGGCCGGGACGGCACCGTTCTCCATGTTTGCGCTCCCTTCCAGATTCACGGGGCGCGGGAGCGGGCTTACGCTGCCGTAGCGTGCGTACTGCCCGCAGTTGGCGTTTCTCATCTGCCGCGTCTCGCGCTTGGAACAGATGGTGGAGGCCGGAGCAGCCCACAAGTACCCCACCGAGGGGTATCGGGGAGACCGTCAAGAAGCGGCGCACCACTCGGCGAAGCTGGTGAGCGATTCGGCATCCGCGCGCTTCAGCCGGCGGAGCACCGCAGCGTCCTGGCGTACCCACGGGTGTTCACGAGTGTGCTGCGGGGCGATGTCCCGGGCGGTCCGCAGAGAAGCGAAGGCGTGGTCGGCCAGACCGGACCACAATTGCGCACGGCCCAGTTCGATGTGGAACCCGCTCCGCCGTTCGGCGGGAAGGTCTGTCGGCGGTCTCCACTCACGGGCGACGTCCAAGGCGCGGGTCAGGTGGTCACCGCCGAGGCTCACCGCCACGGACACTTCGTGGGCACGTACCGAGTCCGGACCGAAGGCGGTACCGCAGTAGATCCCCTCGGGCAGCCGGTCAGCCAGTGAACGCGCCTCCGCCAGATGCAGTTGGGCTGCCGAGGCGTCGGCCGCGCGCCCCGCGATGACGGCGGCCCGCATGTGCAGGGCGCCACGCACCGCTGCCTGCCTGGTGCTGCCCGGCGGCGGCGCCGTGTCGATCGCGTTCTCAAGGGCGCGCAGGCCGGACGTGTGCGCACGGGCGGCGAAGTAGGTCTCCGTACGTACATACGCGAGGGTGGCGGTCATGAGCGGGTCCTCCGCCTCGACCGTGGCCCAGCGCATGAGGTCGATCAGGCGGGCACTCAGATCGTGAGCGCCGAACTTGTAGGCCATGGCATCGGCGGAGCGGTAGGCCCGCACGAGCAGCCGCGCCAGCTCGGTACGGTCGGCCCCGGATGCCCGGTGGTATGCGCGGGCCAGTTCGGCGAGCAGGTCGGGCAGGCACCGCGCGATGCGCGTGTACTGCGCGGCCACACGCCAGCGGGCCGCCTCGCTCACCGCGACGCGCAGAGCACTCAGCGGGCGCGCCGGGCCGTCCTCCGGCAGGTCGTACGTGGCGATGGCGGCCGACAAGGCGGGCAGCGCGGCGCGCACGGACGTGCGGGTCGGCTCGGGGTCGAACCGCAGCACGGCCACGGCCACTCCCATGGCGTCGGCAAGCGCTTCCAGCATGTCCGCGCCGGGATTGCGCTCCCCTCGCTCCAGCTTGCGCACCGTACCCAGGGAAGCGCCGGCCGCATCGGCAAGCTGTTGCTGGGTCATCCGTGCCACCCGGCGTTGATAGGCGATCCGTTCACCCACACCGGAACGGGCAAGTGCGTCCACATTTACTCCAGTTCGACTGATCCGAACCGAACGGTACTCGCGTGGAGGTACCCGAGCAGGCGAACGGTCACACTCGACCGGCGGGGACGTCTCGTCGCCTCAGGGGCCAATCACGTCAAGCAGGTCCATCAGGCTGTCGATCCGCCAGTCGGCCGCCGCGGCCGCGTCCTGGTCGGCCCACAAGTGGCCCCATGGGCCCCGGCGCAGGTGGGCGGTTCGGAGGCCGGCTGTGGATGCCGGGCCGATGTCGTTCGCCGGGTGGTCGCCGACGTAAAGGGTTCGTTCGGCGGGGGCCTGGGCGACTTCGAGGACCCGGTGGAAGAACTCGGGCTGGGGCTTCGCCACCCCCCAGTCTTCCGATGTCGCGATGATGTCGGCCGGGAGATCCAGGTCACGCAGCAGTTGCCCGGCGCGGGTGGTCTGATTACCGGCGATGACGACGCGTACTCCTGCTCGGCGGAGCGCTGTCAGCGCCGGGCGGACATCGTCGTAGAGGTCCATCTCATCGAGGTGCTCGCCGAGGCCGGCCGCCTCGCGCGCGGCGTACTCGGCCGCCAGGTCGATGCCGGGACGCAGGAGCCGCAGGGCATCCGCGTTGTCCCGCCCCTGGGCGACCACGGCTCCGACGAGCGCGGACAGGGTATGGCGCGGCACGCCGAGCCAGTCGGCCCAGGACGCCCAGTACCGGTCGTCACGGACGAGCGTCTCGCCGACATCGAACACCACGGTCTCCATCACGTGGGCACCCTAGGGGACGGTCTTCGGTCTGGCGTACCCCCTCAAGCGAGCGGTGGCACTCGGTTAAGGATGCGGCTTCTCGCCCCTCGCCAGCATCGCCACGTACTTCTCGATCCGGCGGGCCCGGGTCTCGGGCTTCTTGGCGTCCTGGACCCGGTACAGGATCGCGTAGCGGTTCTGCCGGTCCAGAGTCTCGAAGAACTCCGCAGCGGCCGGTTCGGCGGTGAGGGCCGCCATGAGGTCCTCCGGCACCGTGGCGGTCCTCACGCCGTCGTAGGCCGCCTCCCAGCGGCCGTCCGCCTTCGCGCGGTCGACCTGGGCCTGTCCCGGCGGACGCATCCGGCCCTGCGCGATCAGGGCGGCCACCTTCTCCCGGTTGACCTTGGACCACTTGCTGCGCGGGGTGCGCGGGGTGAACCGCTGGAGCCACCACTGCTCGTCCACCTTGGCCTTCTGGCCGTCGATCCAGCCGTAGCAGAGCGCCACGTCGAGCGCCTTGGCGTAGTCCAGCGCGACGATTCCGGGGCCCTTCTTGCGCAGCTTGAGCCAGATGCCGGGCGAGACGGCGTGGTTCTCGCCGAGCCATGCCTCGAACGCCTCGGCGGATTCGAACGCGACGATCTCCAGATCCTGAGTCACCCCAGCAGCGAACCACACCCGTCTGATCGTCGTGACGTGTTCGGGCGCGGCCGGCGCTCGGCAGGGCGGTCGAGGACACCGCCGTGGGCCGCGGATGGACCGGCGTGGAGGGACGCGCGCGCTCCGCCTGCCGCTGGTGGCCCCTCACTGGTGGAGGTGCCTGCCATCATCGCTGTCATGGAGATACACATCGCACCAGCCGGGGTGGCTGACTTTCACCAGGTACTGACGGATCACGTCCGTTACTGGGGCGAACGCGATCTCCGGTCGCTGCACCTCCTGGCGCTGGTGCAGGAGTTCGGTTCGACCTGCCTGGTCGCCCGCGCCCAGGATGGAATCCGGGCGTACATCTTCGGGTTCGTCACGCCGGACGGCACCGGTTACGTGCATCTGGTCGCCACCCGGGACGACGCCCGCGGCACCGGTCTCGGGCGTCGTCTCTACACGGCGTTCGCCGAAGCGGCGGAAGATCAGGGTGCACAGCGGTTGAAGGCGATCACGTCGACCGGGAACAGCGGCTCGATCGCCTTCCATCGCAGCCTCGGCTTCACCGCGAAGGTCGTCGACGACTACAACGGCCCCGGCCTGGCCATGGCCGTCTTCCACCGGGATCTGCCGCTCGACGTCTCGTGATCCTGGCCGAGGACGGCCGTCAACGGGTGGGCGCGACGTACTGCTCCGACGACAACGCGAATACCCGCACCCGCCGATCGCAGGTGGGATGGACAGTCGCCCGGACCGGCCGCATCCCCAGTTTGGTCATGATCCGCTCAGAGGCGTCGTTGCCCACTTGAGCGATGCTGACGAGCCGTTCGAGCCCTCGCTCCTCAAACCCGAACCGCACCGCGGCCACAGCGGCCTCGGTGGCGAGGCCCTGCCCCCAGTGGGAACGTCCCAGCCGCCAGCCGACCTCGACCGCCGGCAGGATCTCCGGCAGGAAGCGGGGCACCGACAGGCCGGTGAACCCGGCCAGCTCGCCGGTGGACCGGATCTCCACGGCGAACAGACCGAAGCCCTCCGACTCCCACTCGCTCTCCCAGGCCCGGATCCCGAAGCGGGTCTGCTCCCCGTCACGGACGCTGCCGTCACGGATCCACCGCATGACCACGGGGTCGGCGTTCACGGCAGCCATCGGCGCGACGTCTTCCTCGCGCCAGCGACGCAGGATCAAGCGGGGAGTCTTGAGCGTGACCATCCAGCCATCCTGGATCACGAAGGGGCTCTCTGACACCCTCCCCGCCCCGCGGGACAGGGTGTCGGCGGCGCTGTCGGCCGTCTGTCGGCGGATTGTCGGTGCCCCCTGGCACAGTCCTCCCCATGACGCGAATCGATGAGAACCCCGGCGGTGGCCGTTCCGCCGTGTCCGTGCGGGGGATGGTCAAGCACTACGGCGAGACCAAGGCGCTGGACGGGGTGGATCTGGAGGTCCGGGAGGGGACCGTGATGGGGGTGCTCGGGCCGAACGGCGCCGGGAAGACCACCCTCGTACGGATTCTGTCGACCCTGATCACCCCTGACGCCGGCGAGGCGCTCGTGGCCGGGTACGACGTGGTGCGGCAGCCGCGGCAGTTGCGCCGGGTGATCGGGCTGACCGGGCAGTACGCCTCGGTGGACGAGAAGCTGCCCGGCTGGGAGAACCTGTACATGATCGGCCGGCTGCTGGACCTGTCCCGCAAGGACGCCCGCGCCCGCGCCGACGAGCTGCTGGAGCGTTTCTCCCTGACCGAGGCCGCCAAGCGCCCCGCCTCCACGTACTCCGGCGGCATGCGGCGCCGCCTGGACCTGGCCGCCTCCATGATCGGCCGCCCGCAGGTGCTGTTCCTGGACGAGCCGACCACCGGCCTCGACCCCCGGACCCGCAACGAGGTCTGGGACGAGGTCAAGGCGATGGTCGGCGAGGGCGTGACCGTGCTGCTCACCACCCAGTACATGGAGGAGGCCGAGCAGCTCGCCTCCGAGCTGACGGTGGTGGACCGGGGCAAGGTCATCGCCGGCGGCCGGATCGAGGAGCTGAAGGCGAAGGTCGGCGGCCGCACCCTGCGTGTACGTCCCATCGACCCGCTCCAGCTGGAGCCGCTCGCCACCACGCTGGACGAGCTGGGCATCACCGGTCTGGCCACCACCACCGTGGACCACCCGACCGGCACCCTGCTGGTGCCGATCCTCAGCGACGAGCAGCTCACCGCCGTCGTCGGCGCGGTCACCGCGCGCGGCATCACCATTTCCTCCATCGTCACCGAACTCCCCAGCCTGGACGAGGTGTTCCTCTCGCTCACCGGCCACCGCGCCAGTGCCCCGCAGGACGCCACGCCCGCCGATTCCCGCGAAGAGGTCGCCGTATGAGCGCCACCACGACCGTCCCGCCCGTAGCGCCGGCGGATTCCCGCATCACCCTGCGCGGTCATCTGCGGCACACCGGCGCCCTCGTCCGCCGCAACCTGCTGTGGATCAAGCAGGACCCGGAGTCGATGTTCGACGCGCTGCTGATGCCCGTCGTCTTCACCCTGCTGTTCGTGTTCGTCTTCGGCGGCTCCATCGGCCAGGCCCTCGGCGGCGGCCAGGACCAGTACGTGCAGTACGTCATCCCCGGCATGCTGGCGATGATGAGCATGACGATGTCGCAGGGCGTCGGCACCGGCTTCAGCCAGGACTTCAACAGCGGGGTCATGGACCGGTTCCGCTCGCTGCCCATCGGCCGTGGCTCGGTGCTGTTCGCCAAGCTCGCGGTGGAGCTGGGCCGGATGCTCTTCGCCACGGCCGTGCTGATGGTCGTCGCCGTGCTGGTCGGCTTCGACATCACGAGCTGGCCGGGCCTGTTCGCCACCGTGGGACTGGCCACACTGTTCGCGTCCTCGATCATGTGGGTCTTCCTCACCCTGGGCGTGGTGATGAAGAGCGCGCAGTCCGTGCAGGCGATGGGCTTCCTGGTGCTGTTCCCGCTCCAGTTCGGCTCGTCCATCTTCGCGCCGACCAAGTCGATGCCCGGCTGGCTCCAGGCGTTCACCGACTACAACCCGCTGTCCACGCTCGCCGACGCGGCGCGCGGTCTGATGGTCGGCGGCCCGGTCGCCCACGACCTGTGGGTCACGGTCGGCTGGTCGGTGGCGATCACCGCGGTGATGGCACCGGTCGCCATCCACAAGTTCCGCACCAAGACCTGACATTCACAGGTGCGCGGGGCACCGCGTCACACCAGGGCGGTGGCCTCCACGAGGGAGAGGCCACCGCCTTCGGCGTACGCGGCGCGGAACGCCGTCTCGCCGAGCACTTCACGGATTCGGGCCGCGGTACGGTCGTACGCCCGCTGCTCCACCTGCGGCCGCAGATGCCCCTCCGGCATCAGCGCCGACGAGGCGCCCAGGCAGCGGGCGGCGTCCAGGGCGCGGGAACCGTCGGGGACGAGGGCCAGGGCGAGCGCCGCGACGGTCAGGCAGACGGTCGGCATCTGCGGGACGACCACCTCGCACAGCGAGTCGCCGGCCAGGTCCAGCGCCCGGCGCACACCCTCCAGCGCGCGCTCGGAGTGCCCTTCCTCGGCGTCCAGCCAGGCTTCCTGGGCCAGGATCATGGTGTCGAAGACGATGAACCGGGAGAGCACGAACTCCTCGCGCAGCAGGGTGAGCTGGGTACGTGCCTCGGCGGTGCGCCCGGTGACCAGGAGCCAGGACGCCAGATGCAGCCGGGCGACCGGCATGGCCTCGCTGTGTCTGCCGTCCAGTTCGTGCACGACCTCCTGCAGCAGCCGTTCGCCCCGCTCCTCGTCCCCCGCCTCCAGCAGCACGTTGCCGAGGCGGGCGCCGAGGACGGCCATCTGGGCGCGGGCCCCGAGGTGTTCGGCGTGCGCCTTGGCGCCCTCGTAGTCGGCGGCGGCCTGGCGGTACATGCCCTTGCGCTCATGGGCCTCGCCGCGCGCGGACAGCGCCTCGGCCAGCCCCCAGTCGTCACCGAGGCGCCGGTAGATCTCCAGCGCCTCGTCCGCGTCGCGGGTGGCGTCGCCCGCCCAGGTGGCCCGGTTGGCCAGCAGGTTGGCGCGGGTCTGGAGGGCGCCCGCCAGCTCCCACTCGTAGCCGGGCGTCTCCCGGCAGGTGCGCACGGTGGCGTCGGTGATCTCGGGCAGCCGGCTCACGCCGTGGACGAGCATCTCGGCGAACCACCAGAGCATGCCGGGCGAGCGGCAGGTCTGCGGCAGGCCGGGGCGGTAGACCTCGGTGACGACGGTCAGCTTGTCCCGCGCCGCCGGGCTCTGCCACGCCTCCATGTCGGTGTCCATGCAGGCCAGATGGGCCAGGTGCAGCCCGCGCCGGGCCTCGGCGAGGTCCTCGCCGGTGAGCGGGGGCGGGGTCTCGGTGCTGCGCCGCCACACCGGCTCGGCGGGCGCGGCCGGTTCCGCGAAGGGGTCGGGGCCGAGCGCCATGACCTCCTCGCACCAGGCCCGTACCTCCATGCGCTGGTCGCGCATCTGCCAGTACCAGAGCAGGGACAGCACCATGCACAGCCCCTCCTGCTCGTCGCGCAGGGCGACGGCGTGCCGGAGGGCGGTGCGCAGGTTCTCGTACTCCACCTGGATGCGGTCGATCGCCTCGCGCTGGTGACGGCCGCGCAGCAACGGGTCGGTGGTGCGGGCCAGTTCGCGGTAGTAGGTGAGGTGGGCGCGTTCGGCGGCGGCGCGCTCCCCGCTCTCGTCCAGCCGTTCGGCGGCGTACTCGGCGACGGTCTCCAGCAGCCGGTAACGCATGCCGGAACCGACGGAAGGGGCCGCCACCACCAGGGACTTGTCGACCAGGGAGCCGAGCGTGTCCAGCGCGACGGGCCCGCAGACGGCCTCGGCGGCGGCCAGGTCGCAGCCGCCCGCGAACACCGACAGCTTGCCCAAAACCTCGCGTTCGCCGGCGTCGAGCAGGTCCCAGGACCAGTCGACCACCGCGCGCAGGGTCTGCTGGCGGGGCAGGACGGTGCGGCTGCCGGAGGTGAGCAGCCGGAACCGGTCGTCCAGCCGGTCCGCGATCTGTCGGGGCGTCAGCATGCGCAGCCGGGCGGCCGCCAGCTCGATGGCCAGCGGCAGGCCGTCCAGGCGGTGGCAGATCTCGGCGCAGGCCTCGGGGTCGTCGGCCACCGTGAAGCCGGGGCGGGCGGCCGCGCCGCGGTGGCCGAGCAGCCGCAGGGCGACCGGCTCGGGCAGCGGCTCGACCGGGCGCAGCAACTCCCCCGGTACGCCGAGGGGTTCACGGCTGGTGGCCAGGACGGTGAGGTACGGGCAGTCGGCCAGCAGGCGCTCGGCGAGCCGGGCGGCGGCGTCCACGACGTGCTCGCAGTTGTCCAGGATGATCAGCATCCGGCGCCGCCCGCAGTGCTCCACCAGCCGCGCGACGGGGTCGCCCCAGCGGTCGGAGGCGGCGCGCACGCTGTCGACGCCCGCGCCGTGCAGCACGGTCTCGCGGGCGCCGATGGCGGTGAGCACGGCCTGTGGTACGGCGTCGGGGTCGTCCACGGGCGCCAGTTCGGCGAGCCAGGCCCCGTCGGGCACGGTGTCCCGGACCGCCTCGGCGGCCTCGATGGAGAGCCGGGTCTTGCCCGCCCCGCCGGGCCCGAGCAGCGTGACCAGCCGGGAGCCGGAGAGGTCGGCGCCGATGGCATCGATGTCGGACTCCCGGCCGACGAACGAGGTCAGCCGGGCGGGCAGGTTGCCCGGCGCGGGCCGGTGCGCGGCAGAAGCGGCGGGAGTGACGAGGGCGGGCGCCACCGGTTCGGGCCCGGTGTCGGCCAGCAGCTCGGCGTGCAGCGCGCGCAGCTCGGCGCCGGGGTCGGAGCCCAGCCGGTCGGCGAGGAGCTGCCGTACGTCCTCGTAGGCGGCCAGGGCCCGGGCGGTGCGGCCGGTGTCGCGCAGGGCGCGCAGCCGCAGGGCCTGGAGGGGCTCGTCCAGGGGGTGCTCGTCGCACAGCGCGGCCAGCTCGGGCAGGGAGGACTCGGCGTGCCCGAGGGCGAGCGCGGCGGTGTGCCGGGCGCGCAGCGCGTCCAGCCGGCGGGTCTCCCAGCGGGCGGCGTCGGCGGTCCGGTCGGGCAGGTCGGCGAGGACGGGACCGCGCCACAGGGCGAGGGCGTCGTCGAGCAGGGCGGCGGCCTTGGCGGGGTCGGCGTCGTCGAGGGCGCGGCGGCCGTCGCCGGTGAGCCGGTCGAAGCGGGCGAGGTCCACGTCGTCCGGGGCGGCGGTGAGCCGGTACCCGCCGTCGACGGAGGCGACCGCGTCCGCCCCGAGGGCCCGGCGCAGCCGCCCGACGAGCGCCTGGAGGGCACCCGGCGCGTCGGCGGGCGGGGCGGCCCCCCACACCTCGTCGACCAGCACCCCGGCCGGTACGGTCCGCCCCGCGCGCAGCGCGAGCACCGTCAGCAGGGCGCGCAGCCGCGCCCCGCCGACGGGGACGGAGGTGCCGTCCGGACGGAGGGCCTGGGTGGTGCCGAGAAGCCGATAGCGCACGGGGTCCATTGTCCCTGGGGACGCACCCGCGGCGCCTCCGGGTTTCACCGGCGCACGTACCGCCGTGGCGGGCGGCCCGGAACCCGGAGGCGGGGCCGGGACGTTCCCCCCGCATCACCGGTACGGTCGACCCTCAGCACCCACCGTAGGCAGGAGCCCCATGACCACCGCCCTCTCGCGTGCCGGCGACCGCCGGATCAGTCCCGTGTTCGCCGGCATCGTGGCCATCGCGGCGGTGACGGGCTGGGCGACCTGGACGGGGTTCGCGGCGCAGCCCGGGCTCGCGGTGTTCCTGTTCGTGACGGCCGCCTGGATCGTCTCGCTGTGCCTGCACGAGTACGCGCACGCCCGTACCGCCCTGCACAGCGGGGACATCTCGATCGGCGCCAAGGGTTATCTGACGCTGAACCCGCTGAAGTACACGCACGCCCTGCTGAGCGTCGTGCTGCCGGTGCTGTTCGTGATCATGGGCGGGATCGGTCTGCCGGGCGGCGCGGTCTTCATCGAGCGGGGCCGGATCAGGGGCCGCTGGCGGCACAGCCTGATCTCGGCGGCCGGTCCGCTGACCAACGTGCTGTTCGCGGCGGTGTGCACGGCGCCGTTCTGGCTGCACGCGCTGGACGGCGTCCCGCGCGACTTCCGGTACGCGCTGGCGTTCCTCGCGCTGCTCCAGGTCACGGCGGCGGTCCTGAACTTCCTGCCGGTGCCGGGCCTGGACGGCTACGGCGTGATCGAGCCCTGGCTGTCGAACGGGATCAAGCGGCAGGTGGAGCCGCTCGCGCCGTTCGGCCTGCTGATCGTGTTCGCGCTGCTGTGGGTGCCCTCGGTCAACCGGGCGTTCTTCGAGGTGATCTACACCCTGCTGAGCGCGCTGGGCGTGGACGGCGCCTTCTCGGACTGCGGCTACTACCTGTACCGCTTCTGGACCGAGACCCCGCAGGGGTGCTCGGTCATCCCGTAGCGGAGCCGGTGCCGGTGCCGGACTTGGCCCGGTCGCGCCGGATCGCCAGGAACGCCATGTTGGACGTCAGGCCCGCGAGCAGCACCCAGACGATCCCCAGCCAGCTCCCCTGGACGAAGGACACGACGGCGGCGGCCACGGCGAGCACGCAGACGGCGAGGGTGACGAGGGCGATGCGGGGCATGGGGTCGGCTCCTGTCGGGGGACACTGCTACGCCGACCAGTGTCCCCCATCGGGCCCCGCCGCCGTCACACGTCGGTGACGCGGAGCCCGGCGTGCGCCTTGTAGCGGCGGTTGGTGGAGATCAGGTTGGCGACCAGTCCCTCCACCTGGTGGGCGTTGCGCAGCCGCCCGGCGAAGACGCCCCGCATGCCGGGGATGCGGCCGGCGAGGGCCTGCACGATGTCGGTGTCGGCCCGCTTGTCGCCGAGGACCATCACGTCGGTGTCGATCTCGTCGAGCTCCGGGTCCTCCAGGAGGACGGCGGACAGGTGGTGGAAGGCGGCCGTGACACGGGAGTCCGGGAGCAGCGCCTCGGCCTGCTGGGCGGCGCTGCCCTCCTCGACGGTGAGCGCGTAGGCGCCCTGCTTGTCGAAGCCGAGCGGGTTGACGCAGTCCACCACGAGCTTGCCCGCGAGGTCCTCGCGGAGCGACTTCAGGGTGTCGGCGTGGCCGTCCCACGGCACGGCGACGATCACGACGTCGCTGCGGCGGGCGGTCTCGGCGTTGTCGGCGCCCTCGACGCCGTGGCCCAGCTCCTCGGCGGCCGCGTGCGCGCGGTCCGCGGAGCGGGAGCCGACGATCACCTTCTGGCCGGCCTTGGCGAGCCGGTAGGCCAGGCCCTTGCCCTGCGGTCCGGTGCCGCCGATCACGCCGACGGTCAGGCCGGAGACGTCGGGCAGGTCCCAGGGGTCCTTGGCGGGGGCCTTCGCGGGGTCCTTGGCGGAACCAGTACCGCTCTGCTGTGCGCTGTCGCTGGAGGTCATGGGCCGACTCTACGTCCGTGGCGGCGCCGCCACCCGGCGAGGGTGGGCCGTGTCAGGCGGTACCCGCAGGGGTGAACCGCGCGTGAACTGCGGTGCGGGAGTGACCGGTTGCGGCAGGATGCGGCCGCATGGACGCCGTACGGGTCGCGCTGCTGCGCGAAGTGCTCGCCGGAACCGAGTGGTTGGGCGCCACCCGGCGGTTCGCGGGGGTGCTGCGCGGCTCGGTGACGGCCCACGGCGGCGGCCTGCTGCTGGCGGGCACCGAGGAGTACGAGCCCTGGCACCTGGCCGCGCACCTGGTGGACGAGGCGGCCTGGTCCGGCACGCCCGAGCTGGCCCCCACCCTGGTCCGGCACCACGCCCGCCCCGGCGACCCGGCGCATCTGGCGGTGGGCCCCGGCCGGATCGCGGAGGCCCGGCGCGGCGAGACCCTGCTGGTGGTGGCGCCGGAGGAACCGGCCGAGCTGCTGGAGCGGGTGCACAGCGCGCGCCGGGCCGGGGTGACCGTACTGGCGCTGGGAGCGGGCGGGAGCGAGCTGGCGGCGATGGCGCACGAGACGCTGGCGGTGCCGGACGGTGCGGAGCTGGACCTGGACAGCGTGCAGCACCTGGTGAGCGCGGCGGCCGGGGAGAACGCGGGGCCGCCCAGGGCCCGCCGGGGGTTCCGGGACCGGCTCTCCCGGCTGGCGGAGACCCTGACGGCGCCCCCGGCGGCGCCCTGGTGAGCAACGCGAAGCCGCCCCCACCGGCGGTGGGAGCGGCTCGTGGGCACGTCCGAGAGAGGCGCGTCAGTCCTTGTCGGAGTCGTCGGCCGGGGTGTCCTGCCAGCGCGGGTCGTTCTCCCACTCGCGGTTGCGCTCCTGGGCGATCTCCATCGCGTGGCGCGCCTCGTCCGGGGAGGCGTAGGGACCCAGGCGGTCCTCGCCGGGACAGTCGGGGCCCTCCTCGACCTTCTTGTGGTCCAGGCAGTAGTACCACTCGCCCGGCTTGCCCTGGGCGCGCTTCTTGAACAGGGACATCAACGGCTCCTCTCGCCACCCACATGTTCCCCCATGCCCGCTGGTTAGACTCGCTGGCATGTCTGGCCAGTCGCTGCTCGTACCAGGGGAACTCTCCCCCACCCGCCCGGTGCCCGGGAACATCCGCCGCCCGGAGTACGTAGGAAAGCCCGCGCCCGCGCCGTACACCGGTCCGGAGGTGCAGACGCCCGAGACGATCGAGGCGATGCGGACCGCCGGCCGGATCGCCGCGCAGGCCATGGCGGAGGCGGCGAAGATCATCGCCCCCGGTGTCACCACGGACCAGCTCGACAAGGTCGCGCACGACTACATGTGCGACTACGGGGCCTACCCGTCGACGCTGGGCTACCGGGGCTTTCCCAAGTCGCTGTGCACCTCGGTCAACGAGGTCATCTGCCACGGCATCCCGGACTCGACGGTGCTCCGGGACGGCGACATCGTCAACCTGGACGTCACCGCGTACATCGGCGGAGTGCACGGCGACAACAACGCCACCTATCTGGTGGGCGACGTGGACGACGAGTCCCGCCTGCTGGTCGAGCGCACCCGCGAGGCGCTGAACCGGGCGATCAAGGCGGTCAAGCCCGGCCGGCAGATCAACATCATCGGCCGGGTCATCGAGTCCTACGCCAAGCGTTTCGGCTACGGCGTCGTGCGGGACTTCACCGGGCACGGCATCAACTCGTCCTTCCACTCCGGGCTGATCGTGCCGCACTACGACTCCCCGCACGCCACCACGGTCATCCAGCCCGGCATGACCTTCACCATCGAGCCGATGCTGACCCTCGGCACCCACGAGTACGACATGTGGGACGACGGCTGGACCGTGGTCACCAAGGACCGCAAGCGCACGGCCCAGTTCGAGCACACCCTCGTGGTGACGGACACCGGCGCGGACATCCTGACCCTCCCCTAGGGGGTGTCCGAGCCCCAGTGCGTCAGCGCTCCAGCACGACCCGGCCGCCGACCTCCACCCAGCCGTACGGCTGGGGGGCGGTGAGGATCTGGGAGCCGCGGCCCTGGGTGATGTTGAGGGCGCGGCCGAGCCGGTCGGTGAGCAGCAGCGCGGCCGCGCCGGTCGCCTCGTCCTCGCCGATCCCCCCGGTGCAGGCACCGCCTCCACCGGAGCGGCTGTCGCCGCGCTCATCGATGCGGCCGGGGAAGGCACGGGCCCGTACCCGTCCTGCCGCCTCGTCCTCCCACGCCCAGGCGTAGATCCACTCACCGGGTGGCGGCACCTCCAGGGCGTCGACCTCGGCGGCGCTCGCGTACTGGCGCAGGGTGCGCGGCGGGGCCCACTCCGCGCGGGCCTCGATCCAGGTGAACTCGCCGTCCAGCCGGGTCCCGACCTCCCCGGCGGGCGTGACCAGTTCGGGTACGTCGAGCAGCCAGGCGGTGCCGACGCAGGGGTGGCCCGCGAAGGGCAGCCGCGAGACGGGGGTATAGATGTCGATCACCCCGCGCTCGGGGTCGTCCACGAACACGGTCTCGCTGAAGCCGAGTTTGGCGGCGAGCGCCTGCCGGTCGTCCCGTGCGGACATGAGCGAGCCCTCGCGGACAACGCCCAGTTCGTTCCCGTAGCCGCCCGAGGGGCCGCAGAAGACCCGGAGCACGTCGTAGTCAGTCACCGGTGCATTGAAGCATCGCGGGCGCTTGACCTGCTCTTTGCCATTGCTTGAGATCGTTTTTTGGCCGTCGACATCAAGTCGTGTCTGTGATCTTTTCGTGCGGTTCGAATCCGGTACCGGGCGGGGACGGACGGACTAAGGGTCGGGTAAGTTAGGCAAGCCTCACCGAACGAGCGGGCGGGTTCACGCCGCCCTGACCGCCTGGAGCCCGTATGCGAGCCGCCCGTCCGATCGCGATCGCCGCCACCGCGGCCGCCGCGCTGACCGCCCTGTCGGCCTGTACCGCCAAGAGCGACGCCAAGGGCGGCGACGCCATCCAGGTCACCGCCGCGGACACCAAGTGCGACACCTCGGCGAAGTCGGTGCCGGCCGGCCAGGTCACCCTGAAGATCGAGAACAAGGGCTCGCGCGCCACCGAGGTCGAGATCGTCTTCCCCGACGACCGGATCGTCTCCGAGAAGGAGAACATCGGGCCGGGCACCAAGTACACGCTGACCGCCGAGGTGAAGGCGGGCTCCTACGAGATCGCCTGCCGTCCCGGCATGAAGGGCCACGGCGTCCGGCAGAAGCTCGAGGTGACCGGTTCCGGCAAGTCCGCGAAGCGGAACCCGGCACTGGACGCGGCGGTCGCCGGATACCGCGAGTACGCCCAGGAGCAGGCCGACGGGACGATCCCGCTCGCCGAGACCTTCGCCAAGGCGGTCCAGGCCGGCGACCTCGACGCCGCGAAGAAGGCGTACGCGCCCTCGCGGCTCGGCTGGGAGCGCACCGAGCCGGTCGCCGAGTCCTTCGGCGACATCGACCCCAAGGTCGACACCCGCGCGGACGGCCTGGAGGACGGCCAGAAGTGGACCGGCTGGCACCGGCTGGAGAAGTCCCTCTGGCAGGACAAGAAGATCGGCGCGGAGGACAAGAAGCTCGCCGCCGAGCTGGTCACCGACCTCAAGGACTGGCAGCACCGCGTCGGCAAGGCCGAGATCACCCCGACCTCCATGGCCAACGGCGCCAAGGAGCTGCTGGACGAGGTCGCCACCGGCAAGGTCACCGGCGAGGAGGACCGCTACGCGCACACCGACCTGGTCGACTTCAAGGGCAACGTCCAGGGCGCGCAGAAGGCGTACGAGCTGCTGAAGCCGGTCGCCGCCGAGAACGACTCCGCGCTCACCGGTGAACTGGACAAGCAGTTCGCGGCGCTGGACAAGCTGCTGGACCAGTACCGCCCCGCCAAGGACTCCTACGACTTCGTCTCCTACGACAAGGTCGGCAAGGACCAGCGCAAGGAACTGTCCGACGCGGTGAACGCCCTGGCAGAGCCGCTCTCCAAGCTCGCGGCCGCGGTCGTCAAGTAGGCACGGGAGTACGGGAGATGAACGAGAACGAGCGTGGCGGGCCCTCGCGGCGCGCGCTGATCGGCTGGGGCGGTGCCGGGCTCGCGCTCGGCGCCGCCGCGGCGGGCGGCGGTGTGGCACTGTCCGACGACGGCCCCAGCGCGGCGCCGGCGGGCTCGGGCGGCGCCGTGGAGTTCCACGGCCCCCACCAGGCGGGCATCGCCACCCCGGTGCAGGACCGGCTGCACTTCGCCGCGTTCGACGTGAAGACGGAGGACCGCGCGGAGTTCGTCCAGTTGCTCAAGGACTGGACGGCCGCGGCCCGGCTGATGACGGCCGGGAAGCCGGTCGGTGAGGGCGCGTACGGCGGGCTCGCCGAGGCCCCGCCGGACGACACCGGCGAGGCGCTGGGCCTGAGCCCCTCCCGGCTGACCCTCACCGTGGGCTTCGGGCCCTCGCTCTTCGAGCGGTTCGGCCTGGCCGACCGGCGCCCGGCCGCGCTGGCGGACCTGCCGAAGTTCCCCGGCGACAACCTGGACAGGTCCCGTACCGGGGGCGACCTCTGTGTGCAGGCGTGCGCGGACGATCCGCAGGTGGCGGTGCACGCCATCCGCAACCTGGCCCGCGTCGGCTTCGGCAAGGTCGCCGTGCGCTGGTCCCAGTTGGGGTTCGGCAAGACCTCCTCGACCACGCCGGACGCCCAGACTCCGCGCAACCTCATGGGCTTCAAGGACGGCACCCGCAACATCGCCGGCACCGAGACCGCCCGGCTGGACAAGCACGTCTGGGTGTCCGCGTCCGACGGTGACGCCAAGTCGGCCTGGATGACCGGGGGTTCCTATCTGGTCGCCCGGCGCATCCGGATGAACATCGAGACCTGGGACCGTGCTTCGCTCCAGGAGCAGGAGGACGTGTTCGGCCGGGACAAGGGCGAGGGCGCGCCGGTCGGGAAGGCGAAGGAGCACGACGCGCCGTTCCTGAAGGCGATGAAGCCCGACGCCCATGTGCGCCTGGCCCACCCCGACTCCAACGGCGGGATCACCATCCTGCGCCGGGGCTACTCCTTCACGGACGGCACGGACGGGCTCGGCCGCCTGGACGCGGGCCTGTTCTTCCTGGCCTACCAGCGTGACGTGCGCGAGGGGTTCATCCCGCTCCAGCGGCGGCTCTCCACGCACGACGCGCTCAACGAGTACATCCAGCACGTGGGTTCGGCGGTCTTCGCGGTCCCGCCCGGTGTCCGTGACTCCCACGACTGGTGGGGCCGGGCGCTGTTCTCCAAGGAGGCGTAGTCCGTGTTCTCCAACTACCTGATCGGTCTGCGCGAGGGTCTCGAGGCGTCGCTCGTCGTCTGCATCCTGATCGCCTACCTGGTCAAGACCGGCCGCCGCGAGGCGTTGAAGCCGATCTGGACCGGTATCGCCATCGCGGTCGCGCTCGCGCTGGGCTTCGGCTTCGCGCTCGAATTCGGCTCGCAGGAGCTGACCTTCCAGGCACAGGAGGCGCTGGGCGGCTCGCTGTCCATCCTCGCGGTGGGCCTGGTGACGTGGATGGTGTTCTGGATGCGGCGCACCGCCCGGCACCTCAAGTCGGAGCTGCACGGCCGGCTCGACGCCGCCCTCGCCATGGGTACGGGCGCGCTGGTCGCCACCGCGTTCCTCGCGGTGGGCCGGGAGGGGCTGGAGACCGCTCTGTTCGTCTGGGCGTCGGTGCACGCGGCGAGCGACGGCACTCCGCGCCCGCTGATCGGCGTCGCCCTCGGTATCGCCACGGCGGTGCTGCTGGGGTGGCTGTTCTACCGGGGCGCGCTGCGCATCAACCTGGCGAAGTTCTTCACCTGGACCGGCGGGATGCTGGTCGTGGTCGCGGCGGGTGTCCTCGCGTACGGCGTCCACGACCTCCAGGAGGCGGGCTGGGTGCCGGGGCTGACGAACCTGGCCTTCGACATCAGCGACACCATTCCGCCGGACAGCTGGTACGGGACGCTGCTGAAGGGTGTCCTCAACTTCCAGCCCGATCCCACGGTGTTCCAGCTCACGGTGTGGCTGCTGTACCTGGTGCCGGTGCTGACGTTGTTCCTGCTCCCCTCCCGCGTCCCCGTCCGTACGGCCGGGACCGCGGCGGGCGCGGCGAAGTAGGCGGCCCCTCGGAGGGCCGGGCGCTCCTCCCCTCCCGGTAGGGTTCGCCTCCGGGAAGGGGAAGGTGACGTCGCCTGATGAGCAGGGATCGCAGCGGTCGTGGTGCTCGCGGCCGGAACCGCAGGGTACGCATGGCGGCCTCGCTGGCCGCCTGCGCTCTGATGACCAGCGGGTGTGTCGTGGTGCACGGCGAGCGGGAGGTGCTGCCGGCGGCGAGCCGCGCGGAAGCCGGTCGCGCTCTGGCCCGGTTCACGGACGCGTACAACAAGGCCGACCGGGCCTACGACTCCTCTCTCGACGCCGGGTACGTCACCGGGGCGTTCGGCGCGATCGACTCCGCGCGGCTTAAGGCGGGGCACGCGAACAATCCGGGCGGGAACTCCCGGCACACTCCGCTGACCCTCACCGACGCCAGGTTCACCATTCCGGCGAAGGCCGGCTGGCCCCG
Source organism: Streptomyces recifensis (assembly GCF_002154615.1). Classification (NCBI taxonomy): domain Bacteria; kingdom Bacillati; phylum Actinomycetota; class Actinomycetes; order Kitasatosporales; family Streptomycetaceae; genus Streptomyces; species Streptomyces recifensis. The sequence continues at coordinate 4,772 of NZ_MUNH01000119.1, read as the reverse complement.
GTGGTTCGTCGTGGACGCCAAGGGCAACAAGGGGGGTTCCGCGCGGTGGCTGATGGTGTTCGTGCGGGCCGGTCTCGGCGAGTCGTGGCGGGTGGCGTATCTGACGCTGGTCCCCGCCGGGCAGGTGCCGAAGTTCCGGGTGGGGGCGGACGGCTGGGCCGAGGCCGTACCGGCCCCTGACCTGAGTTCGCGGTACGCGGCCTATCTGCGGGACGGGGGCAGGGCGTTCGCCGACGGCCCGGGTACGAGCGGCTGGCGCGCGATCCGTGCGCAACAGGCCCGCAAGCCGGGGCTGGTACGTCAGTACATCGACGAACCGCTGACCCGCGACGCCTTCGCCCCCCTGGCCCTCCGCACGGCGGACGGCGGCACGCTCGTCTTCTTCGCCTCCCACCACTACGAAAAGCGCACGGCCGCCGCCGGAACGTCTGTCGCCGTGCCCAACCGCGATGTCCAGGCCCTCACCAAGGGCGAGGTCAAACAGTCCCTGACGCTCGAGTTCGTCGCCAACCAGGCAGCGGTGGACCCCGCGGGCGGGGGGCCGGTGTCGGTGGTGGGACGAGTGCAGGGGCTCACTGCCGCACAGGGCGAGTAGCGCCGGTCCGGCCGGAGACCGAGGTGTTCAGTGGCGGGACGGCCAGGGCGTGGCGGCGTGGTGGTCGGGTTCCGTGCCGGCGTGGCGGGCGCAGGCGTCCGTCAGGGATTCCAGCAGGGTGAGGGGCTCGGGGAGGGCGTGCTCCGGGCCTCGGACCCAGCGGACGCCACGCGTCGGGGCGCCGGGGAGGCGGGCCGGGGGGACCAGGACGTACGAGCCCCGGCAGTGCCAGCGGAGGCCGGGGTGTTCGTCCATCGTCTCGGGGTGGCAGTCCAGTTCACAGGGCCACCACTCGTCCTCGTCCTCGGGCGTGCCGCGGGTCTGGGTGAAGAAGAGCATGCGCCCGTCATCGCTCTCGGCGACCGGCCCGACCTCCACCCCCTCCCCGAGCAGCCGGTCGAGGGCGGCGCGCCCGGCGTCCAGCGGGACGTCGAGCACATCGTGGGTCATCCCCGTCGCGGTGATGAAGTTGGCCTCGGGCTGGTCACGCGCCCACCGCTCGATCTGCGCACGATCGGTGGTCGACTGGGTCTGCCAGGCGAAGGACACCGGATGCCGGGCGGGAGTGGGACAGCCGACGCGGTCACAGGAACACCCGTACCCCGGCGCGGGATACGCGGCAGGCGCCAACGGCAGTCCGGCCCCGGCAGTGGCGACCAGCAGCGCCTCACGGCCACCGTCGTCGGCGGTCTCTTCCTTGGGTCGCCGTCCACGCAGCCACTGGGAGATCCTGCCCTGCCGGCCGGACCGGCCGCCGAACGTCGCGCTCATCTGTCCCCTCGCCTCGCTGTGGTGCGGACAGCATGCCTCATCGTCCCATCATCCTCCGCCACGGGGAGGCCGAGCACGGATATGAAGGAACCTGGCGAGACATACCTCACAATGAAGGGGTATGCACGATTTTCCCCTTTCTTTGCCGGGGAAAGTCGTTCCGAGAGCTGGGGTCTTTCGTTTGGATCAGGCCGGATCAGGGACCCCGCGAGCCCGGCAAGATCCAAACGAGAGGCCCTAGCTGTCTCCCAGCGGCGGCGGCCAGGCGTCGCCCCACTCGGCGTCCCGGGCGGCCTTGTACAGATCTCCGTGCCGCTTGGTGACGGTCGTCCGCCGCAGTCGCTCGTCCGCCTCGCACAGATCGAGCAGCACCTGCCCCTTACGGATCTGCGGCCGCCGCACGACACGCGCGGGAGCCGGCTCGGCGGGGAGCCGGGTCGCGGCGACGTAGCTGAACTTCTCGTCCTCGTACGCCAGCGAACCGCCCTTGACCTGCCGGTGCAGCGAGGAGCGGCTGACCCGCGCCGCGAAGTGGCACCAGTCCGTACCCGGCACGATCGGGCACGCCGCGCTGTGCGGACACGGCGCGGCGACCCGGAATCCGGCCGCGATCAGCCGGTCGCGGGCCTCGATGATCCGCTCGTACCCCGCCGGGGTCCCGGCCTCCACGATGACGACGGACCGCGCGGCGGCGGCGGCCGCCTCGACGAGGGCCGCGCGGTCGGGCTCGGACAGCTCGTTGAGGACGTACGACACGGTGACCAGGTCGGTCTCCGGCACCTCCAGCGCCGCCCCGATGCGGGCCCGCCGCCACTGGGCACCGCGCAGCGCGGGGTGCGAACCGGCGATCTCCCGTCCGAGGGCGAGCGCGGGCTCGGCCCAGTCCAGCACGGTGACCGGGCGCTCCCCCTCCCAGGTGGCGGCCACGGCCCACGTCGCGGCGCCGGTCCCGCCCCCGATGTCCACGTGGCTGCCCGGCACCCACCGGGGCACCGCGTCCGCGAACGCCTCCAACGCCGCCCGCACCGCCTCGAACGTCGCCGGCATCCGGTACGCGGCGTAGGCGGCCACATCGGCCCGGTCCCGCAGAATCGGCGCGTTCGTCGGGGTGTCCCCCCGGTAATTGCTGATGAGCCGCTCGACGGCGGAAGCCGCCTGCCGGGGCGGCAACCCGTCCAGCACCCCGGCGAGGGTGGAACGGAGCGTATCGGCGGCGGAGGCGGGGGCGTTCACCCGACGATTCTCTCAGGTGCGCGCAGGCGCACGCGGGCCTATGGAACTAGGCGTCCCGTACCGCCTTCGCCAGGCGGGAGGCCAGGGCCGCCCGGGGGTGGCTGTCGGGGGGCCGGCGGACCGGGTGGACGGTGTTGGCCAGGAGGACGAGGAACGTGTCCGTCGACGGGTCCAGGACGAGGGACGTGCCCGTGAACCCCGTGTGGCCGGCCGCGCCGTGGCCCGAGAGGGTGCCCATGAACCAGGGCTCGTCGAGGGCGAACCCGAGGCCGGGTGGGGTGAGGAGGAGTTCGACGAAGTCGGGGCCGAGGATGCGGGCGGGCCCGTACGCGCCGCCCGCGAGGAGGGCGCGGCAGAAGACGGCCAGGTCGGGGCCGGTGGAGAAGAGGCCCGCGTGGCCCGCGACCCCGCCCAGCGCCCAGGCGTTCTCGTCGTGGACGACCCCCCGCAGCATCCCCCGGTCCGCCTTGGCCCAGGGCCGGCGCTGGTCCTCGGTGGCCGCGGCGTCGGGGCGGGGCCCGTACGAAGTCGCCGTCATGCCCAGCGGGCGGGTGATGCCGTCGGCGATCAGCACGTCCAGGGTCCGCCCCGTGATCCGCTCCAGCACGGACTGCAGGAGCAGCATGCCGAGATCGGAGTACAGGTACTCCCCCGGCTTCGACGTCGGCGGCTCCGCGCGGAGCCGGGCCAGGCGGGCGGTGAGGTCCCGGTACTCGTACAGCGGGAGTTCGGGCGCGAGTCCGGCGGTGTGGGTGAGCAACTGCCGTACGGTGACTCCGTGTTCGGCCGCCCCCGTGAACTCGGGCAGATACGCGCCCACACGGGCGTCGATCCCGAGGGTGCCCCGCTCTATCTGCTGGAGCGCCGCGACGGACGTGAACAGCTTGGTGAGCGAGGCGAGGTCGAAGGGGGTGTCCAGGGTGACCGGCACCCGCTGGGCGGGCGGCAGTTCGACACCGGTGGCGGACTTCGCGTCCCAGGCGGCGTACCGCACGGCCCACCCGGACGCCTCGGCGACCGCGATCACCGGCCCGCGCCCGGCCACCGCGACGGCCCCGGCCGCCCAGGGGTGCGCCCCGGCGGTGAGGGCGTGCAGGTCGTCGGTGAGGCGGGCCATCCCCGCGGGGTCCAGCCCGGCCCGCTCGGGGGTGCCGGGACGAAGTCTCGGTGCGCTCAGTGGTCCACTCCCTCCGGGCCCGCGGCCGCCCTCCAGGGACGGCACAGTCCCATGAAGCAGACGCCCGCGACCAGCGCGGCAGCCAACTGGACGACGGCCATCGGGACGGCGGTGCGCTCCCCGGCGATCCCGACGAGCGGGGAGGCGACCGCGCCGATCAGGAAGGAGGTCGTGCCGAGCAGCGCGGAGGCGGAACCGGCGGCGTGCCGGGTGCGCAGCAGGGCGAGCGCCTGGGTGTTGGGCATGGTGAAGCCCATCGCCGACATCAGCACGAACAGCGCGGCGGCGACGGGCGCCAGCCCGGTCTCGCCGAACACCCCGGTGGCCATGAGCAGCAGCGCGGTCGCGGCCAGCAGGATCACCGCGAGGCCGCAGGCGAGCACCCGGTCCAGCCGGACCCGGCCCACCAGCAGCTTGCCGTTGATCTGCCCCGCGAGGACCAGACCGACCGAGTTGAGCCCGAACAGCAGGCTGAAGGTCTGCGGGGAGGCGCCGTAGACCTCCTGGACGACGAACGGGGACGCCGAGACGTACGCGAACAGCGCGGCGAAGGCGAAGCCGCCCGCGAGGAGGTAACCGGTGAAGGGCAGGTCGGCGAGGAGGCCGCGCATGGTGCGCAGGGACTCCTTCACCCCGCCCCGGTGCCGTTCGGCGGGCGGCAGCGTCTCGGGCAGCCGCAGCCAGACCAGCGCGGCGAGCACGGCTCCGATGCCGGTGAGGACGACGAACACGCCCCGCCAGTCGGTCACCCGGAGGATCTGCCCGCCGATCAGGGGGGCGACAATCGGGGCGACCCCGGATATCAGCATCAGCGTGGAGAAGAAGCGGGCCATGGCGACGCCGTCGTACAGGTCCCGTACGACGGCCCGCGCGATGACGATCCCGGCCGCGCCCGCGAGGCCCTGCGCCAGCCGGAAGGCGACCAGCGTCTCGACGGTGGGCGCGAACGCGCACAGGGCGGTGGCGACGAGGTACACGGCGAGCCCGGTCAGCAGC
>NZ_MUNH01000118.1:0-1508 GCF_002154615.1 Streptomyces recifensis | reverse complement strand
AGGGCGGGGGCCGATTTGGCCGTGGGGGAGCATGCGCCGGTAACCTGAATCATTCGCTGGAAGCATCTCGCTTCAACGCCCGTCGTCGTAATGAAGAGAGCACCGTGGCCGCCGACAAGATCGACACCATCGTCAGCCTGAGCAAGCGCCGTGGCTTCGTTTTCCCCTGCAGTGAGATCTACGGCGGACAGCGTGCCGCCTGGGACTACGGACCGCTGGGTGTCGAGCTCAAGGAGAACATCAAGCGTCAGTGGTGGCGCTACATGGTGACGTCGCGCGAGGACGTGGTCGGTATCGACTCGTCCGTCATCCTGGCCCCCGAGGTCTGGGTCGCCTCCGGTCACGTCGCCACCTTCACGGACCCGCTGACCGAGTGCACCTCGTGTCACAAGCGGTTCCGCGCGGACCACCTGGAAGAGGCGTACGAGGAGAAGAAGGGCCACGCCCCGGCGAACGGCCTGGCCGACCTCAACTGCCCGAACTGCGGCAACAAGGGCACCTTCACCGAGCCCAAGCAGTTCTCCGGTCTGCTCTCCACCCACCTCGGCCCGACCCAGGACTCCGGCTCCGTCGCCTACCTGCGTCCCGAGACCGCCCAGGGCATCTTCACCAACTTCGCCCAGGTGCAGACCACTTCGCGCCGCAAGCCGCCCTTCGGTATCGCCCAGATGGGCAAGTCCTTCCGCAACGAGATCACGCCCGGCAACTTCATCTTCCGGACCCGCGAGTTCGAGCAGATGGAGATGGAGTTCTTCGTCAAGCCGGGCGAGGACGAGGAGTGGCAGGAGTACTGGATGCAGCAGCGCTGGAACTGGTACACCAACCTCGGCCTGCGCGAGGAGAACATGCGCTGGTTCGAGCACCCGAAGGAGAAGCTCTCCCACTACTCCAAGCGCACCGCCGACATCGAGTACCGCTTCTCGTTCGGCGGCTCGGAGTGGGGCGAGCTGGAGGGTGTCGCCAACCGCACGGACTACGACCTCGGCGCGCACGCCAAGGCGTCCGGCCAGGACCTCTCCTACTTCGACCAGGAGGCCGGCGAGCGCTGGACCCCCTACGTCATCGAGCCCGCCGCCGGTGTCGGCCGCACCATGCTGGCCTTCCTCCTCGACGCCTACACCGAGGACGAGGCGCCCAACGCCAAGGGCAAGATGGAGAAGCGCGTCGTGCTGCGCCTCGACCACCGCCTCGCGCCGGTCAAGGTCGCGGTGCTCCCGCTCTCCCGCAACCCCGAGCTTTCTCCGAAGGCCAAGGGTCTCGCCCAGGCGCTGCGCCAGAACTGGAACATCGACTTCGACGACGCCGGCGCCATCGGCCGCCGCTACCGCCGTCAGGACGAGATCGGTACCCCCTTCTGCGTGACCGTCGACTTCGACACGCTCGAGGACAACGCGGTGACCGTGCGCGAGCGCGACACCATGAAGCAGGAGCGGGTCTCCCTCGACCAGATCGAGGGCTACCTCGCCGCCCGCCTGATCGGCGCCTGACCTTCGCATTTCCGCCCACCC
>NZ_MUNH01000011.1:0-4566 GCF_002154615.1 Streptomyces recifensis | reverse complement strand
AACCTCTCCCCCTGCCCCCGTCAGGCGAGGCGTCAGGCGAGGCCGGCGCGCTCCAGGGCCTCGGCGCCGCCGCGCAGGGCCGCGAGCCGCTCCTCCAGGGTGAAGCCCGCCGGGGCGAGCGTGAGCGTGGTGACGCCGGCCGCCGCATAGGCGGCCATCCGGTCGGCGATGCGGTCCACCGAGCCGAGCAGGGTGGTCTTGTCGATGAGGTCGTGCGGGATGGCGGCCGCGGCGCCGTCCTTGTCACCGGCCAGGTACTTGTCCTGGATCTCGGCGGCCTCCTTCTCGTACCCCATGCGCTGGGCGAGCCGGTTGTAGAAGTTCTGCTTGCGGCTGCCCATGCCGCCCACGTAGAGCGCGGTGTAGGGGCGGAAGGTGTCCGCGAGCCGGGTCACGTCGGCGTCCTCGCCGAGCGCGAGCGGCACGGTGGGGCAGATGTCGAAGCCGTCGAGGGTCTTGCCCGCCTTCTCCCGGCCCGCGCGCAGGTAGGAGACGGCGGTGTCCTCCAGGTGCTCGGCGGAGGGGAAGATCAGCAGGGCGCCGTCGGCGATCTCGCCGGTCTGCTCCAGGTTCTTCGGGCCGATGGCGGCGATGTAGAGCGGGATGTGCTCGCGCTGGGGGTGCACGGTCAGCTTGAGCGGCTTGCCGGGACCGCCGGGCAGCGGCAGCGTCCAGTGCTCGCCCTCGTACGACAGGCGGTCGCGGGTCATCGCCTTGCGGACGATGTCCACGTACTCGCGGGTGCGGGCGAGCGGCTTGTCGAACTTGACGCCGTACCAGCCCTCGGAGACCTGGGGTCCGGAGACGCCGAGGCCGAGGCGGAAGCGGCCGCCGGACAGGGAGTCCAGGGTCGCCGCGGTCATCGCCGTCATGGCGGGCTGGCGGGCCGGGATCTGGAAGATCGCGGAGCCCACGTCGATCCGCTCCGTCTGCGCGGCGACCCAGGTGAGCACCGTGGCGGCGTCGGAGCCGTACGCCTCGGCGGCCCAGCAGACGCTGTAGCCGAGCCGGTCGGCCTCCTGCGCCACGGCGAGGTTGTCCCCGTCCATCCCGGCGCCCCAGTAGCCGAGGTTGATCCCGAGCTGCATGCCGATCCCCTTACTCGCAAGTAACGTATCTGCGGCCGACCTTAGCGATCCTTTCCCGCGCGGCCCACCCCGGCCGGGGTGTCGAGGGGGTGTCGGGGCCAGGTGCCGCGGCCGGGTCCCGTTGTCCACAGGCAACCCACGGCAGCAGCTCTGGCCAGTAATCTCGCGCTCATGGAGCAGAGGCATCTCGGCCGTACCGGCCTGCGCGTGTCCCGGATCGGACTCGGCACCCTCACCTGGGGCCGGGACACCGAGGAGCACGACGCCGCGGACATGCTGAAGGCGTTCTGGGAAGCGGGCGGCACCCTCGTCGACACCGCGGACGTGTACGGCGACGGGGCGGCCGAGTACCTGCTCGGGCGGTTGACGGACTCCCTGGTGCCCCGCGAGGACCTGGTGATCTCCACCAAGGCCGGCAGCGTGCCCGATCCCGACCGCCCGGCCGACGGCTCCCGCGGCCACCTGCTCGCCGCGCTCGACGCCTCGCTGGAGCGGCTGGGCACCGACCATGTCGACCTGTGGCACATCCACTGCCACGACCCCTCCACCCCGCTGGAGGAGACGCTCCAGGCACTCGACCTCGCGGTCAGCAGCGGGCGCGCGCGGTACGCGGGGGTGTCCAACTTCTGCGGCTGGCAGCTCGCCAAGGCCGCCACCTGGCAGCTCGCCGCGCCGGGCGTCCGTACCCGGCTGGCCGGGACCCAGCTCGAGTACTCCCTGCTCCAGCGGGGCGCCGAGCGCGAGGTGCTCCCCGCCGCGCTCGACCTCGGCGTCGGTCTGCTGCCCTCCTCCCCGCTGGGCCGGGGCGTGCTGACCGGCAAGTACCGGGGCGGTGTGCCGTCCGACTCGCGCGGTGCCTCCGAGCACATGGCGCCCTTCGTCGAGCCGTATCTCGACGACACCGCGAGCCCGTCGGCGCGCGCAACGCACGGCAGCTCGCGGCGGCGTTGTCGGTGGAGGCGCTTAGTCTTCCTGACGAGATCTGCCGGGCGCTGGACGACGTGTCGGCCCCGGTGCACCGCTATCCCGATCACGACTGGAGCACCCTGTGACCACGGAGCAGACGCCTACCGGCGACACGGAAGGGGCCGCTTCCCCGGCCCCCGCCCCGGCCGAGGGCGCCTCCGGCGGAGCGACGGAAGCCGCGAGGGGAGCGGCCGGGGAAGGCGTGGCCGAGGTGGCCGCGGGCGGTGCGGAGCCCGGTGCCCACGCGACCGAAGCGGCCGACGGCGACCGGGACGACGCCGGTGCGCCGGACGCCGGTGAGCCGACGAGAGGTGGCCGCGCGGACGATGCCGATGCGTCTGCCCGGACGCCGTCCGCCGGGGCCACCGAAGACGCGGGCGCGGGCTCCGGGACCGGCGGAGCCGAAGGGGACGCGGGTGGCGTGGAGAGCGGTGGTCCCGCGGCCGGGCCCGGGGGGTCGGGCTCTGCTGAAGGCGCGAAGGCTCCCTCCGAGGCCGAAGCCGAGCTGGCTGCTCAGCGGGTGGAGCGGGAGCGGATCGCCCGGCGTAGGGCGGAGCGGCAGGGGCCGGTGGAGAGCGGGGGGAAGCTGAGCGGCAAGGCGGCTGATCTGCTGGCCGCCGTGCGGGCCGTGGAGAGTGGGGAGAAGGCGAGCACGCCGAGCTTTGTCGAGGCCGCTCCCGCGCCCCGGCGACCCGCGCCGGAGCCGGTGCGGCGACCGGAGCCCGTGCCGGTGGCGGCCGCGCCGGACGCGGAGACCGTGGGGGCCGTACGGGCGGTGCTCGCCGAGGGCGGAGCGCCGGAGGCGTTGGCGCCGCAGGCGGCGGCCGCCCTGGGGGAGGGGGCCGAGGACACGCTGCGCGCCGATCCCTGGCAGTTGCTGCGGGTCGCGGGAGTGCGGCCGGAGCAGGCGGACGGGTTCGCGCGGGCCCTGCTGGGCGCGGAGTGCCGTCCGGACGACGAGCGGCGCGGGCGTGCGCTGACGGTGTGGCTGCTGGAGCAGGCGGCCGTCGCCGGGCACACCGCGCTGGACCTTCCCGCGCTCACCGAGGCTCTCGGCAAGCGGGCGGTACCGGACCCCGACGAGGCCGTGCAGAGCGCGCTCGCGGAGGGTGACGCCCTGGTCTTCCAGGACGCCCTGGAGGAACCCGGAGCCCCGCCGGCAGCGGCCCGGACGGACGAGGAGGAGGAGGAGGAGGAGGTCCCGGTCCGCGTCCTCGCCGGTCTGGAGCGGTACGCCCTCGCCGAGGAGAGCCTCGCGGACGCGCTGGCCCGGCTGGTGAACTCGGTGCCCAAGGAGGCCGAGGGGCCCTGGGAGGCGGCCGTGGCCGCGCTGACCGGCGGCGCGGCCGACCTCGCCCGCCAGGTCGCCGGGCACGGCCTGGTGCTGCACACCGGCGGGGAGGCCGCCCGCGCCGAACCGGCCGCACTGCTCGGTGCCGCCCGCGCGGCGGGCCTGCGCGTGTGCGCGGTCTGCCACACCCCTGACGGCGCCCGGCGCTTCGCCGCGCACCTGGGCGAGCAGCCCGGCGGAGCCGTGGGCACGGTAGCGGGCCTGTTGTCCGGCGCCTCGGGCCCGGGCCGCGACGCGGAGGGCGCGCTGGACCTGGACCTGCTGATCGTGCTCGACGCGCCCCAGCTGGACGTGGAGGCCGCCGCGATGCTGGCCGAGTCGCTGCCCGACGGCGCACGCCTCGTGCTCAGCGGCGACCCAGCGGTGCTGTGGTCGGCCGGTCCGGGCCGGGTCTTCGCGGACCTGCTCGCCGTCCCCGCCTGCCCGCAGGTCGCCTCCCGCGTCCCCGACCCCGGTCCGCTCGGCGAACTGGTCTCGGGCATCGGGGTGGGCGAGCTGGCCCAGGTCGAGGCACCCGGCAAGGAGATCGTGATCGTCCCGGTGCGGGACGCGGGCGAGGCGGTGCACCGCACCGTGCAGTTGGTCGCGGACTCGGTGCCGCGCGCCTTCGGGATCCCGCCCGAGGAGATCGTGGTGATCACGCCGGGCCACGGCGGCGCCGCCGGCACCCGCGCGCTCAACACGGTGCTGAAGGAGCGGCTGAACCCCGGCCCCGGCCGCTTCGGCGGCTTCGACCCGGGCGACCGGATCGTGCACTCCCCCGCGCCGGGCCGTACGGTGCCGGGCCGCGTGGTCCGCGCGGACGCGGAGGGGCTGCACCTGGAGTGCGCGGGCGCGCCCGTGGTCGTCCCCAGGGAGCTGGTGGAGAGCCGGGTCAGGCACGGCTGGGCGCTGACCGCACACCAGGCGGTGGGCGGCCGCTGGCCCGCCGCCGTGGTGGTGCTCCCCGGTGACGCGGCGGACGTGCTGACCAGACCGTGGGTGTACACCGCGTTCGGCCGGGCGGACCGGCACCTGTCGGTCGTCCACGGCGTGGAGCAGGCGCTGCCGAGGGCGGTCGCGGAGAGCGTGGCCAAGCCGCGCACGACCCGGCTGCGGACGCTGCTGCGGGTGCAGCTCCCCCCGGCGGGCTGAGCCCGGACACGGCGGTGCCCGTACCGG
>NZ_MUNH01000117.1:0-10396 GCF_002154615.1 Streptomyces recifensis | reverse complement strand
GCGCCGGCGCCGACGCGCAGGCCCCGCTCGCCCGCGTCGAGGACAGCAAGCCGCAGGCCGTGGTGACGCTCAAGCCGGGCGAGTCCGCGTACGCCGGCATCGCCACGTACTCCCCCGACGGCGAGGGCGGTGCCACCGAGAAGACCCTCGGCGTGTTCTTCACCGACCGGAACGCGGGCGGCACCGGCAAGGAGAAGACGCTGAACCTGCCGAACGGCGGAGTCTTCTTCAACAGCGCGGCCGCGGTGACGTACTGGCAGGACAACGCGGCCGACGCCCTGGTCTGGTAGGGACGTTGTCCGGGAACTCCCCCGGAATTGTCCGTGATCGGTAACACGCGCATCCCCCCGCTCCCGCCCTCCGTCCTGACAAGTGGTCGCGACGCGGCCGGGGTCGGACGGGCGAGAGTGGGGGCGGGCATGGCGCGGCACAACGGGACGCGGGGCTGGTACGGCAAGGTGGTCGGGGCGGCGCTCGGCGTCACGATGCTCGCGGTCGGCGCGTCCATCTGGACCGCACAGGCCGACACCGCCGGCGGGCCCGCGCCGAAGCCCGCGACGAGCAGCGTCAAGCCGGTCGACATGACCATCGCGCACTCCTCCGACCGGGGCGCGCGCGGCGTCAACATCACCATCGACGACGGCCCCGACCCCACCTGGACGCCCCAGGTGCTGGCCGTGCTCGAGGAGTACGGGGTGAAGGCCACGTTCTGCATGGTCGGCACCCAGGCGCAGGCGCACCCCGACCTGGTGAAGCAGGTCGTCGCCGCCGGGCACCGGCTGTGCGACCACACGGTGTCGCACGACACGGCGATGGACAAGAAGCCCGTGTCCTACCAGTCGCGGCAGATCCTCGACGCCGAACGCATGATCACCGAGGCGTCCGGGGGCGTACGGCCGATGTACTACCGCGCTCCCGGCGGCGCCTTCACCCCCGCCAGCCGCAAGCTCGCCGCCTCGCGGGGGATGCGTCCGCTGGGCTGGAACGTCGACACCAAGGACTTCGAACGGCCCGGCACGGACGCCATCGTGACCACGGTCGAGCGTGAACTCCCCAACGGGCCGACGCTGTTGTTCCACGACGCGGGCGGTGACCGTTCGCAGACGGTCGAAGCGCTGCGCCGGGTGCTGCCCGAGCTCAAGCAGCGGGGTTACTCGTTCGGCTTCCCGGTGCGCTGAGAACCGTTCGCGCCCTCCTGCCCTCCCCCACTTCGAAAGGAACTTCCTCTGATGAACCGCCACCTGCGCAAGGCCGTCGTCGCCTCTGTCGCGATCACGGCCGGGCTGCTGATGACGGCGTGCCAGAGCGGCTCGGACTCCGCCACCGCCTCCGGCACGAGCACCGCGTCCACCGCGGGGACGGCCACGGAGACCCCCGCGTCCCAGGGGACCGGCGGGTCGGAGCCGCAAGGCGCGCAGCAGGGCTCCGGCGCGGACTCCTCCACCGGCACGGGCTCCGGCTCCGGCTCCGGCTCCGGCTCCAACACCGGCTCACCCTCCCGTGACACCGCCGTCGAGGGCATCGACAAGGGCCACGGCGTCAACGGCACCTGGTTCGGCAACGTCTCGTACCTCGCCCCCGGCAAGTACACGGTCAGCGACCAGAAGGGCAGCGAGCAGGAATTCCTCCTCGCCGAGGACACCGAGATCATCGGCTACGACGACATCTGCGGCGACCCGGGCGTGACCGGCGGCACCAAGTGCACCGAGGCCCAGCTGGAGACGGCCGCGAAGAAGGGCGTCTCGGCGGAGGTTGTGATCAAGAACGGCATCGCCACGAGCATCCACGACGACCACTGAGCCCCGCCGCGACGACGCCTCACGCCGGTTCGAGCTGCGGCTCCGGCCGGGGCGCCGGCGGGGCGGGCTTCGGCTCCCAGCGGGCGGTGGTCCGGAGGTAGCCGTAGATCATCGCCGCCGTGGCCAGGAGGATGAAGGGGCCGACCGTCCAGGGGTGGTGAGCCATCTGTACGGGCACGAAGCGGACCGCGAGCAGGAGGGCGGTGAAGAACGCCACTCCCCCGGCGACCTGCTGTACGGCCGGGCGGTCCCAGCCGTGGTCGAGTGCGCGCAGGGCCGTCTCGATGGTGAGCGTGAACACCACACCGGCGACGAGGTCGATGCCGTAGTGGTAGCCGAATCCCAGGGTCGCGGCGAGGGTGGCCAGGAGCCAGAAGGTGCCCGCGACGCGCAGGAACCGCGGGGCTCTGCGGGAGTGGATGAAGATCGCGGTGGCCCAGGCGGTGTGCAGGCTGGGCATGCAGTTGCGGGGCGTGATCGCGTCGTAGACCACCGAGTGCGGGGACCCGACCGCCGGCGGGGTGTGCGGCCAGATCTCGGCGACGGCCCAGTGCGCGCTGCCCGTGCCGAAGGCGCCGGTGCCGTAGGCGAAGACGGGCCCGACCACGGGGTAGATCATGTAGATGGCCGGTCCGAGCAGGCCGATCACCAGGAACGTACGCACCAGATGGTGGGCCGGGAAGCGGCGCTCGGCCGCCACGTTGCGGAGCTGGTACAGCGCCACGACGACCGCGGCCACCGCGAGCTGGCCGTAGACCGCGTGGAGGATGTGCCAGCCCACCGGGCCGGAGGCGTCGACGATCCGGCCCGCCACCCACGAAGGGTTGCCCAGCGCGTGATCGGCGGTCGCCACGTACGGATCGAGCACCTGGGGACGGGTCTTGGAGGTGATCAGCAGCCAGGTGTCGCCCGTCTTGCGGCCGGCCACCAGCAGCAGGCCCAGGCCGACGCCCTTCAGCAGCAGGACGCGCTCCCGGCCGGTACGACGGGTGAGCGCGATGACCCCGCACCCCAGCACCACCCACAGCGCGCCGTTGCCGAACGCGCGGCCCTCGTCCCCGCCGACACCACCGAGGCCGAACGCCCAGCGCGTCAGCGCGAGGACGACGTCGATGCCGAGCGCCGCTCCGAGCGCGATGAAGCGCTGCCGCCAGGGGAGCACCACCAGCGTCAGCGCCAGGCCGGCGTACAGCAGGGCCCCCGACTTGGGCCGGTACACCAGCTCCGCGACCTGGTGGGTGAGCGGCCCCGGCAGGCCGTACCGCCGCGCGGACAGCTCCAGCGCGACGAGGAACCCGAGAGCCGTCACACCCGCCGCGGCCCAGAGCCCCGTCCGCGCCCGACCCTTGGGGGCGGACGCGGTCGGGCCGGATATTCGCGAAAACCCCCGTGACAGCATGCGCCTCAACTTATCGGCACAGGGCGCTGAAAAGCGCCCCTATGGACAGAACTGATCAACAACGGGCGGACCTGGGCGGGGAACGGCACGTGAACAGGCCCGGACGGGAGGCCGTCCGGGCCTGTTCGGGGTCGTACGGGGCGGGCTGTGGCTTTGGTCATACGGGGTGGCCGTAACCTCAGCCCTGGAGGATCGGCCGGCACCTCAGCCGTGCGGTGCCGCCCTCACCTCCGGACTCGTCAGACCGCGACGTTCCCGCCCTCGGTGCGACGGCGGCGGACGACGAAGACCGCGCCGAGGCCGAGCGCGACGGCCGCGCCACCGGCGAGGGCTATCGCCGGGAGGGCCGAGCTGGAGCCGGTCTCGGCGAGGTGGCCCTGGGGGACGACCTGGGTGTTGCCGGCGGGCTTGGTGGTGGGCAGGGGCTTGCTGCCGCCCTGCGGCTTCGGGGTGGAGTCGTCGACCGGGCCGGGGGTGGCGCCCGCGGCGAGGATGTCGAACTCGTAGAAGTCGTCGTCCGAGGCGTAGACGCAGTTGCCCTCGTCGTCCACGTACGAACCGATGCTGATGGCGAAGCCGGCCCCGGCGGGGGCCTTCTTGTCCACCGACAGGCGCAGGTCGATGGAGAACGACTCCTTGGCCTTCACGTCGGTGTAGCCGAGGTAGCCGGCGGACTCGTCGTCGAGGTCCACGGAGATGTCGTTCCACTTGCCCGAGGTCGGGTCCTGGTACTGCAGGGTGAGGTACTGGGTGGCGTCGGAGAAGTCGTCCTCGCCCATCGCCGCGGCGAAGACACCGAGGTCGACCCGCTTGTAGGCGTGCTCGCCCGAGTTCTTCACGTTGAGCTTGAAGCCGTGGAACCCGCTGCCCGCGACGATCTTCGACGGCAGCCCGGTGAGGCTGGTGGTGAGCTCCTTGTCGAGCTTCGGGTCGGTGTCGTCGCAGTCCTCCGGGCCGGTGGACGCGGACGCCGACGCGGAGGCGGAAGCGCTCGGCGAGGTGGACGCGGAGGTGGAGGCGGACGCCGACGGCGAGGTGGTGTCCTTGGACGGCGCGGCCGAGGTGGAGTTCTCGGCGGGCGGGGTGGAGGTGCCCGTCTCGGCCGGGGTGGAGGTGCCGGTGGCCGGGGTGGAGGTGACGCCGCCCTCGGGCTCGGTCTCACCCGTCGTGACCGACTCGGTGGCCGAGGGCGAGGGGTTCTCCTCCGCCTGCGCCACCGAGGCCGTCATGAGCACGACCGGAGAGAGAACGGCCGTCGCAGCAGCGAGGGCCAGGGAACGACGCAGCTTCATTACGAACCTCTGGGCAGCAGGGATCAACGTATGCGCATAGCTGACTCGCCTGCGGGAAAAATGGTTGCCCAAAAAGTTTCGAAATCTCTACGCCAAGTGCCCGAGTTCCGCATACAGATGGGGCATGACTGATCATTTACGGATGAGACGGGCGGGACTCAGGAGGCCGGCGCGGCGATCGGTACGGCCTGCCCGGTGACCCTCACGGGAGTCTCGTACGGGTCCACCTCGATGGTGAGGTCGCTCGGGCGGCCCATGTCCTCGCCCTGGCGGATGGTGATCACGCTCGGTGCGGTCACCAGGCCGATGGTGCGCAGATAGCCGCCGAACGCTGCCGCCGCCGCGCCGGTGGCCGGGTCCTCGACGACGCCGCCGACGGGGAAGGGATCGCGGGCGTGGTAACTGCCGTCGTCCTCCCGCCAGACGAGGTGGACGGTCGTCCACCCGTGGGTGCGCATGACGGTGGCGAGGGCGTCGAAGTCGTAGGCCAGGTCGGCCAGTCGGGCGCGAGAGGCGGCGGCGAGGACCAGGTGGTCGTTGCCCCCGAAGGCCACGTGCGGCGGCAGGGCCGGGTCGAGGTCGGCGGCGTCCCAGCGCAGGGCGGCCAGCGTGGCGGTCAACTCGGTGGCGTCGGCCGGGCGGGAGTGGGCGGGGACGCTGGTGAGGGTGGCCCGTACGGTGCCGTCCCGGCCGGCCGTCGTCTCCACCCTGATCTCCCCCGCGGGGGTGTCGAAGAAGAGCTCACCGGTGCCGATGCGTTCGGCGAGGGCCACCGCGGTGGCGACCGTGGCGTGGCCGCAGAAGGCGACCTCGGCGAGGGGGCTGAAGTAGCGCAGCGTGAACCGGCGTCGGGCGTCGTCCCGTCCGGTGACGAAGGCGGTCTCGGAGTAGCCGACCTCGGCCGCGACGGCGAGCATGCGCTGCTCGTCGAGGCCCGTCGCGTCGAGGACGACCCCGGCGGGGTTGCCCCCATGGGGGTCGGGGGTGAAGGCCGCGTAGCGCAGGACATCGGGTGCCGTGGTGTGAGCCATGTCCTCATGCTGGCGCCCCGAGGGGCATCAACGCCAACGATAGTTTTTCATACCGGCCATCGGCACTCTCGATGGCTGGCTACCCTTCCGCCATGGAAACCCGGCTCCTCCAGACCTTCGCCACGCTGGCCAGAACGGGCAGCTTCACCTCCGCGGCGGCTGAGCTGCGGCTCGCGCAGTCCACGGTGACCGTACAGATCAAGGCGTTGGAGAAGGCGCTGGGCACGCGGCTGTTCGACCGGGTGGCCAGGGGGGCGCTGCTCACCGAGGACGGGCGCCGGCTGCTCGGTACGGCCGAGGAGGTGCTGGAGGCGGAGTCCCGGCTGTTCGCGGCCGCCGCCGAGGACGGCCCCGTCACCGGGACGGTGGTGGTGGGCGCGGGCGAGACCTTGTGCTCGGCCCATCTGCCGCTCATCGTCGCCGCGTTGCGTGAACTCCACCCCGAGGTGGAGGTCCAGCTGGAGCCCCGCGGCACCTCCGCCGCGCTGACCGGCCTGCGCTCCGGCCAGCTGGACCTCGCCCTGCTGCTGGAGGAGCGCGTCGACCACGCGGACATCGCCGCCGAACGCATCGCCGCCCAGCCGCTGGACCTGCTGTGCGCCCCGGGCCACCGGCTGGCGGACCGTACCCGTCCGGCGACCTGGGAGGAGCTGGCCAAGGAGGACTTCTTCCTCCACGAACAGGGCTGCTCCTACAGCGACTGGCTCGCCGGCCAGCTCCAGGCGGTCCCCGGCGCACACCCCCGCATGACCCGCTTCGGCAGCATCGAGGCGGCCCGCTCCTGCGTCACCGCGGGCCTCGGCCTGACGGTCCTCCCCCACGCGAACGCGTCCCGCGCCCTGGAGGAGGGCCGCCTGACCCTCGTCGCGGGGCCGCCCCTGCCGGACGTCCCCATCCACCTGGCCCACCACCGGCGACGGCACCCGACGCGGGCGGCTCAAGCGGTGGTGAAGGCGGTCGTACGGCACTTCGAGCGGGTGTGACCCCTACGGAGTCCCCCTCACTCCAGGTGCGCCACGACCGATCGGTGGAAGCGGTGTACCGCCTCGTCCACGCTGCGGATGAAGCTGGACTCGGCGTTGCCCCGGGTGCTGCCCATGGTTTTCAGGAGGGAGAGGCGGAAGGCGGTTACCGGGGTGTTGGTGGTGGGGAGCATGTTGCCGGGTTCGGGTCGGAGGCGTTCCAGGGTGCTGCGGGGGCCGCCGCCCCCGCCCTCCAGGAGGGTCTCGACATGCAGGTCGGCGGGGGCCTCGGCGAGGCGGCGGACGAGGCGCTTGGCCCAGCTCAGGGGGTAGCCCTGGGTGGGCGCCGGGATCTCGATCGAGGTGCGCAGACGGCCCGTGCGGAGGTCGGCAGTGAGGGCCAGGACGCCCGGCGTGCCCTCGATGCGCAGCTCGGCGCCGAGGCGGCCGTCCGCGCAGAGCTGGTCGGCCAGCAGAGCCCGCCGCGCCGCCGGGTCGATGCCGCGCCGGGTGCGCTGGACGGGCAGTACCTTGTGGCCGAGTTCGCCGCCCAGGCGCAGGCAGACCTGCCGGACCAGGCGTTCCCAGCTCTCCACCACCTCCAGCGCGCGCGGGTCGCCCTGGCAGAGGGTCTCGTCGTCGATGCCGTTGCGCACGGGAACCCAGGCCGCGCCCATGTTCTGGAAGCCGTGGCAGCCGGAGTTCTCGTGCTGGAGGTAGTGCAGCAGCTCGCGGAGCAGCCAAGCGTGCGCGGCGTCGTTCACGCCCTCGTGCTGGATCAGCATCTGCGCCTGGTGCGCCACCTCGGCCCAGGACAGGTGCCGCAGCGCCACCTTGTGCTTGCGCCGCCCGTCGATCTTGACGTCGACCAGCGGGCTGCCCTCCAGCTCGACGTCGTTCGTCAGCGTAATGACGGCCTCGTAGCCCCGGCGGGCGGCGATGTCCATGTACGCCTGGACCTGCTCGGCCTTGAGCGCGTTGCCATTGGTCTTCGTCTCGACCAGGGCCGTCCACAGCTTGCCCGCCCGCTCGACCCGGATCACTCCGTCCGGGCGGCGTGGAGTGTCGCCGTGCGGCAGCGTGACCTCGGTGAACGTCTCCATGCGTCCGGCCGGCGCGCCGAAGCCGGCGGTGAGCCGCCGGCCGAACTCCGGGATCTGCGCCATCACCGACAGCAGCACCGAGGTCGCCCGCGCCTCCCGGTCCCGGTCGCTCTTGAGCGCGGACACCGGGAACAGCCGGGCCTCCCGCCAGGAGTCGTTGTCCGCCAGCGACCGCCGGGGCGCCTTCGGCAGCGTGACCTTCTTCTTCGCGGTACGGGGACGGGCGGGCGCCTTCACGGCCACGGCCTGGCGGGGTGCGGGGACCTGCGCGTGTACGGGCTCCGGTGGCGTCTGCTCGACCGGCGCCGGCACCGGCGCCTGGTCCCCCGCGTCGTCGTCGATGTCCACGCCGAAATCGGTGGCCAGCCCCGCGAGTCCGGAGCCGTACCCCTGGCCGACCGCGCGGAACTTCCACGCCCCGTCCCGCCGGTACAGCTCACCGAAGATGAACGCGCTCATCGGGCCCGTGTCCGTGATCGTGAAGCCGACCAGGTCCGTGCCGACGCCGTCCGCCAGCGTCAGGCGCAGGTTTTCCAGCTCCCCGAAGTGCGCCCCCTCGTACCGGCTCGCCGCCACCACGATGCGCGTGACCCCCGCCGGGATCGCGGTCAGGTCGAAGCCGATGCTGTCCTGGCTGCCGTCCCCCGTGGGCGTCTTGCCGAGCAACTGCACGCTGCCGTCCGGCGCGACGGGGTTGTTGTAGAAGTAGAAGTCGGCGTCGCTGCGCACCTTGCCGTCGGAATTCAGCAGCAGTACGGAGACGTCCGCATCGCCCTCGCCCGTGGGGCTCGTCCAATTCAGGCCGACCACCACGGAGTCGACGCTCTCGCTCAGCGCCGCCAGTGCCACATTGGCTCCCTTGGCCAACTCCTGCATGACCCACCCCCCAAGTAGTGCCCTGCGGACGCGCCTCCCCCCGGCGTCGACCTGCGCCGATGACACCGTGCGACGCGTCGCGCACTCAGTGCCCGAGAACGTTAATACGCACTGGGCGCGACCGCGCCGGTCCGGACGGAAGAAGTGTTGTCGGCCTCGGGAGTTTGGGGGGCCTTTTGCGGAGCCGGCCTGGGGGTGTGTGTGCGCATTACGCTTTTGGATGTTCGGGGCTGGGCCTCGGCTGTCGGAGGGGAGCGCGTTTCGTATGCCTACGCTCAGTGTCCTGACGCCCGTTCACGACGGTGGGCACGGCTATCTGCGGGAGTTGTACGACTCGTTGCGTGCGCAGCGGTTGCCCGAGGGGTGGGAGCTCCAGTGGGTGGTGCAGGAGGACGGGGAGACGGGGCGGCCGGCGGGGGTGTTGCCGGAGGAGGCGTGGATCTCCACCGGGACCGGGCGGCACGGCGGGGCCGCGCGGGCTCGTACGCTCGGGCTGGCTCGGGTCGGCGGCGCCCTGCTGCGTTGCGTCGATGCCGATGATCTGCTGCCCGATGCCGACGCGCTCGCCCGCGACATCGAGGTGCTGGTGGCCCAGCCCGGTTACGGGTGGACCGTCGCCCCCTGCCTCGACCTGCACCCCGACGGGCGGCTCGAGCCCGGACCCTACGATCCCGAGCCCGGTCCGTTGCCCGCTCGGGCCCTGCTGGACGGGGCCGCGCGAGGGGCCATGCCGGTGGTCGGGACCACCCAGACCGTTCACTCCGAGCTGGTCCGGCTCCTGGGCGGTTGGCCCGCGCTGCCCGCGTTCGAGGACGGCGCGCTGCTGCTGAGCTGCGAGGCGGTCAGTCCGGGCTGGATGCAGGCCGAGCCCGGCACCCTCTACCGCAAGCACCCCACCCAGCACACCGCGTCCGAAGCCTTCCGGGACCATGCCGAGGCCCGGCTCCGCGTCCGGATCGCGGTCCAGCGGGCGGAGGCGCTGCACGCGGCGGGGTGGCGCTGGCGCCCTACGGCACTCAAGGGCTGACCCGGTCGCCTTCGTGTTTCACGTGAAACCACCCGATTGCCCCTCACATACGGCTGGACGTTCTGCTCGGCACCGGCGTGTCCGTCCGAGGTGCCGGCACCGTGGCTCGCGTGGTCCGGGGTGCCTCGATGTCGGCGAGCAGGCGGTGCAGAAAGACGCGTACGGACGGGATGTCGGGGGAGTCCGGGGTGCCCGGCAAAGGCACGCGGGCGTCCAGCGTGGCGAGGGTGCGGTGGGCGCGGTGCCAGGCGCGGGCGGTGTGGCCTTGGTGGTGGTCGGTGTAGGCGCGGGCGTAGCGGGCGAGGGCCGTCGCCCAGGCGTCGTCGCGTACGCCGGGGGACGACAGCGCCCGGCGTGCGCTGCGGCCCGCCGCGCCCGGTGAGCTGCGGGCCTGGGCAAGGGCCAGTGCCGCCAGGCTCACGGCGGGGGCCGGGCCACCGGGGGCGAACGCCGGGACGGTGTCGGCGGCCTGCCGGAAGCACTCGGCGGCCGTACGGGCGTCCCCGCGCTCCCACGCCACCACCCCCTGGACATGCGCGACCCAGCCGATCAGCGCGTCGTCCCCGGCGAGGACCGCCACCGGCCAGACCTGGCCGAGCAGGGTGCGGGCGGTGGCCGGGTCGCCAGGGGCGTGCAGCCAGGCGGCGAGCCAGCGGGCACGGGCGGTGAGGTGGTCGTCGGCGGTCGCGCGGGGCAGCAGGCGGCCCAGATGGGCGCGGCCCTCCTCGCCATGGTCGTGCACCGTCCACCAGAACCACAGGTCGGTCACCGTGGCCAGCGCCGCCGTCACCTGAGCGGCCGGTGCATCGGGGCGGGACGCGTACTCCACGAGCGCCGTCAGCTCGGCCGTGTTGTCCCGGACGAGACGGGCCGCCTGACGCTGGTCACCCGCGTGCCACAGATGCTC
>NZ_MUNH01000116.1:0-563 GCF_002154615.1 Streptomyces recifensis | reverse complement strand
ACGAGCGGGAGCTGGAGTTCGCGCTAGACCGGTAGGTCCTCATGGGGCCAGCGGGCGCGGGCCTGTTCGCGGGAGCGGAGCAGGGCCAGCGTCGGCAGGCCCTCGGCCACGCCGGTGGTGAGCAGCTCGGGGAGCTGCGGGAGGGGGGCGACCGCCGCCACGTCGTCCAGGATCAGGGTGAGTGGTGGGTCGAGCCGACCGGAGGATGACCGTTCGGCCATGCGCCGGCCGTGCTCGACCACGCTNNCGGCCGAGTCTTGGGGTCCTCGATGGGTTCACCGACCACATAGAGCGTGCCCCCTTCGTGGACGAAGGAATCCAGGGCGAGCGTGTCGGTTCGGTGCGGGGTGCACGATTCGCGGATGTTGACCGTGAGGAGTGCGGAAAGTGCCCGGCTGGTGAGCTCCTGGGCGATGTCCCGCCGCTCCGGGTGCGAGGTGAGGGCCGCCTCCAGTTCGCCCGCGGAGCCGGGGGCCGCCTTGGGATGGGTGCGCAGGGTGCGTACCGCGTCCTGGAGCTGGGTGCCCTGGGTCCAGCGGTGGACGTGGCGGATGGTGCGGCCG
>NZ_MUNH01000115.1:0-16132 GCF_002154615.1 Streptomyces recifensis | reverse complement strand
GGGTAGGGGCTGGATACCGGGTCGTCGGTGGGCGCGGGCCACGCAGGGGGGTGCGGACCGGGCCGGCCCGTCCGTGGCCGAGCTTTCGTGAGCGTAGCGTGACTGAGGAGTCGCGGTGTGCGAACAGTGAGGCGCCACCCGTGCGCGCACCCCTGTGCGACCCCGCTCCCCCGCTTCACCCGGTTCGCTCAGCGTGACCGGTTACGCGCGTCAACTCCGTTGAATCCCAAGGGCGTAGAGGATTCCCCCGGACGGCCGAACACCCTTGGTCAGGGCGGGTGCGGGTCCGTCCCGACCGGGAGCATCGCCTGGCGTGTCAACTTCCAGCCGTCGTCGTGTCGTTCGACATAGCCAAGCGCTCGAAGCTCGTACAGCCGGGCGACGGCCTCCTCTCGGGTGGTGCGCGCCTCGCGGGCGATCTCGTCGGGCGCGGCCGGGCGGACGGTGGGCAGGGCGGCGAGGACGGTGGCCGCGTCGGGGTCGAGCAGGTCGCGCGGGAGCACCGGGCCGCGCCGGGGCGGGGCCAGTTCACCGATCCCGCCGACTAGTTCGACGACGTCCGCGGCGTCGGTGACGAGCACCGCCTCCCCGCGCAGCAGTTCGTGCACCCCGGCGGAGCGCCCGCTGGTCACCGGGCCGGGTACTCCCATGGTGAATCTGCCCAGCCGCTGGGCGGCTCGGGCGGTGGCGAGCGAGCCACTGCGGCAGGCGGCCTCCACGACGACCGTGCCCCGCGTGAGCGCTGCGATCACCCGGTTGCGGACGATGAAACGGCTGGGCGTCGGATGATCACCGGGCGGCAACTCCCCGATGACGAGACCCTGTTGAGCGATCCGGTCGATCAGCGCGGCGTGCCCGCGCGGGTACGCCTGGTCCACCCCCGAGGCCACCACGGCGACGGTGGCTCCGTCGGCCGCGAGGGCACCCCGGTGAGCGGCGCCGTCGACCCCGTACGCTCCGCCGGAGACGACGACCCAGCCCTGTTCGGCCAGCCCGGCGGCAAGGGTGGCCGCCACATGGGCGCCGTACTCGGTGCAGGCGCGGGCCCCGACGACGGCCACGGAACGCAGCGCCCACATCCGCAGCCCCGGTCTGCCGCGCACCCACAGACCCACCGGGCGTCCGTCGCCCAGGTCGTCGAGCTGGGCGGGCCACTCGGCGTCCCCGGGACACACGAACCGCGCCCCCGCCTCCCGCGCGGCCGCCAGATCCGCCTCCGGCTCCGCGCGCGCCGCCCGTGCCAGCAGTCCCCGCCAGCGGGTGCCGTTCACCCCCGGCAGCGGGTCGCCGGCCTCCCGCAGCCGCCGCACCACTTCCGGCACCCCGAAAAGACGCAGCCACCGGCCGCCGACGTCGTCGCCGGGTTCGATCACGCGGGTGAGGAACACCCGCCCGATGCGCTCCTGCGCCGCTCGGTCCGCCGTCATGCCACGGCTCCGATGGCCATGGGGACGCCGCGGGGGACGCCGGTGCGCAGTTGCAGGGCGAGGGCCACGTCCCCGGCGTCCGGGCGGTCGTGTCCGAGCAGGTCGGCGACGGTCCACGCCACCCGCAGCACCCGGTCGATGCCGCGTGCGGTGAGCACGCCGCGCTCCAGACTGCGCTCGGCCTCGTCCATCGCACCCGCGACGGCGTGGAAGCGGCTGCGCAGCTCCCGTCCTGGCACCTCGCTGTTGGTGGCCCACGGTGTGCCGGACAGCCGGGCCGCCACCCGCTGCCGTGCCTCGCGCACCCGGTCGGCCACGGTCGCGGTGGACTCGCCGCGCGCACCGGGGTCGGTCAACTGGGCGCGGGTCACCGGATCGACCTCCACCCGCAGGTCCACCCGGTCCATCAGCGGGCCGGAGAGCCGGGACTGGTAGCGCCGGATCGCCGAGGGCGGGCAGTCGCACAGGGAGTCGCGCTGGGAGAAGCGCCCGCACGGGCAGGGGTTGGCAGCCAGCACCATCAGGAACCGCGCCGGGAACCGCACCACGCCCGCACTCCGCGCGATCACCACATGCCCGGACTCCAGGGGCTGTCGCAGCGCGTCCAGTGTCTGGGTGTGGAACTCGGGCGCCTCGTCCAGGAACAGCACGCCCCGGTGGGCCAGGGAGACGGCACCGGGCCGGGCGACGCCTGGGCCGCCGCCGACCAGCGACTGCATGGTGGCCGAGTGATGCGGGGCGCAGTAGGGCGCCACGTCGATGAGCGGCTTGCCCGGAGGCAGCAGCCCGGCCACCGAGTGCACGGCGGTGACCTCCAGGGAGTCCTGCCGGGTCAGCCGGGGCAGTACGGCGGGGAGCCGTTCGGCGAGCATCGTCTTGCCCGCGCCGGGCGGGCCTTCGAGGAAGAGGTGGTGACCGCCGGCCGCCGCCACTTCCACCGCCGTACGGGCCGAGGTCTGGCCCACCACGTCGGCCAGGTCGTGGCCCTGGTCGTGCTGGGCCGCCCCGGCGCTGTGCATACCGGTGGCCGAGCCGGTACCCGGCATCCGGAGCCCGGCGAGGAGCGGATCGGGACGCCCGGGAGCGTCCGGCTCCTCCTCGGGTACCGGTTCGTCCGCGAGGACGGCGATGAGCTGGCGCAGGCTGCGTACGCCGAGGACGGACACCCCGGGCACCAGCGCGGCCTCGGCCGCGGCGCACTCGGGCACGACGACCTGGGTGTACCCGGCGTCGGCGGCGGCCAGGACGGCGGGCAGGATGCCCCGGACCGGCCGGACCCGGCCGTCCAGCCCGAGTTCGCCGATCATGACGATGTCGGCCAGCACCCTGGGATCGACGCGCTCGGCCGCGCCGAGCACGGCGCTCGCCACGGCGAGATCGAAGCCCGAGCCGGCCTTGGGCACCGAGGCCGGGCTGAGTCCCACGGTGAGTTTCTTCTGCGGCCACTCGCCCCCGGAGTTCACCACGGCGGCCCGGACCCGGTCCCGGCTCTCCGTCAGGCTCTTGTCCGGCAGCCCCACCAGGGTGAAGGCCGCCACTCCGGGCTCGAGGTCGGCCTGGACCTCGACGAGGACACCCTCGACACCGACCAGGGCCACCGAGCAGGTGCGGGCGAATCCCATTCAGGCCACCCCCCGCGCGTGCTCCACGGCGGGCGCGCCGCGCCGGGGCAGCAGCACCCCGACCAGATCGACCCGGACCCCGTCCGGCGGCGCTCCGCCGTGGGTATGCACCCATCGCTCGGCCAGGTCCAGCAGCCGTCGCGCCTTCTCGGGCGTGACGGCGGCCATCGGGTGCTGGAACTCGCCGCCGCGCCGGGTCTTCACCTCGCAGACGACCAGCGTGCCGCCGTCCCGCGCCACGATGTCGATCTCTCCCGAGCGTCCGCAGCGCCAGTTGCGCTCCAGGATGCTCATCCCGGCCTCGGTCAGCCGCCGCGCGGCCAGATCCTCGCCGTACCTGCCCAGTCCACTGCGTGCCTTGGTCATGTCGGCACCACCTCCGGCACCCACCGTGACGGGGCACACCGAAAGAAGTGGATCTTGGTGGACGGAGCCGCGCTTGTGGATATCTCCGCCACCCGTCTGAGTGACGAGACGACCGGCGCGGCCCTACCCGGGCGAACTCAGAGCCGACTCACAGCTGCTTCCGAGCGCCCTCACCCGCTCGGCAACTCCAGATCGCTCTTGTTCAGCTCCTCGATGTTCACGTCCTTGAACGTCAATACCCGGACCTGCTTGACGAACCGTGCCGGGCGGTACATGTCCCACACCCAGGCGTCGGCCATCGACACCTCGAAGAACACCTCGCCCTGGACCGAGTGCACCTGCATCTCGTAGTCGTTGGTGAGGTAGAAGCGCCGTTCCGTCTCGATCACGTATTTGAACAGACCGACGACGTCGCGGTACTCCCGGTAGAGCTTCAGCTCCATCTCGGTCTCGTACTTCTCGAGGTCCTCGGCGCTCATGGCAGCTTCCCCTTCAGCCGTGCGATCCCCCCATTGTGCGCCAGTCCGGCGAACCCTCAGACGATTTCCGTGTCGAGGGTCACGGGCGTGGCCGGGGGACCCTCGTCGAGCAGCGTGCGCAGCAGCCCGGCGAGCCTGGTCGGATACACCGTCTCATGCGCCTGCTCGAGTTCCCGACACGTCCACCAGCGCGCTCCCGACACACTGCGCCGCTCCAGCTCGGTCAGCCCGAGGGCGGCCGTCACCGTCTGTGTCGTACGGGCCAGGTAGTACCACTCGTCCTGGTCCCACCTGCGCCCGGCGAACGGGAAGGAGCACCGGCGGCGCCACAGCACCGGGCCCAGGTCGACCTCGGTGATGCCGGTCTCCTCGACCAGTTCACGGAGCGCGGCCTGCTCACGGGTCTCGGCGCCCTCCACACCGCCGCCGGGGGTGAACCACCAGTCGTCGGCCGGGTCGTCCGGCTCGTGGCCGTGGAGCAGCAGAACGCGGTCGGCGGGGTCGAGCAGCACCACACGGGCGACTTTGCGCAGGCCGCCCGCACAGGTGTCCTCAGCCGGCATGGACGGGCTCCGCGCTGCTCCGGGCGCGGGAGCGGCCCACGCGCGCCGCGATCGGGCCGTAGGCGGCACCGCCCAGGACCAGCACCGCACCGGCGACGATCATCACCTCGATCAGCGGCAGCGGGCCCGGCTCCGACAGCGTGCCCAGCGCCTCGAACCCGGTCGGCCGGGTCAGCATGCCGCGCATCGGCCAGACCACGGAGTCCACGCGGGCGTGCACGGCACCGCGGCTCACCGTGCCCTCGGCGGCGTCGGTGAGGTGCGCGGTGGAGTCCAGCGAGCCCTGGCGCTCGTCGCCGAGCAGGAACAGGCGGCCGTGGGGCACGGTCACCGTCGGAAAGCCCTTGGCCTCGGCCGGGGTGCCCTTGGGCAGATAGGGCTCGTCGACCGGCTTGCCGTTGACGCTGAGCTTGCCGTCGGTGCAGCAGGCGACGGTGTCCCCGCCGACCGCGACCACCCGCTTGACCACGTCGGCACCGGTCACCCAGCTCTTGTCGCTGAACACCACCACGTCACCCCGGCGCACGTCCGCGCCGTCGACCCGCTGGGCCAGCACCCGGTCCCCGGCGTCGATGGTGGGGGTCATCGAGCTGGTCGGCACGGTGTAGGGCCGGTAGCTCACCGCTGCCCAGCCGAAGCCGGCCAGGAAGAGCAGCAGGCCCAGGGCCACCGCCACGCCCGACAGTTTCCCGCCGAGGCCGCCCTTGGACTCCCCGCCTTGGGCACTCGCCATGTCGTCTCCCGGTCCCCTCCGCCGGGGTCGCCCGGCCTGCCACGATCCGCCTTTGGTAGCACACCGGGCCGGAAAGCCGCGAGGGCGGTGTCCCCCGGTGACCGGTTCTTCACCGGGTCTCCGGGAAACACCGCCCTCGGCAGTGCCCGTGGGTCGCACCTCTGGTGCCGCGCGAGCTCACACCTCGAGCGCCCCCGAGCTCACACCTCGCGCGCGGCCTCGGCGGCAGCGGGACGAGTGCCCTTGCGGCGGCGCCACACCGCCACCGGCACCACGAGCGCGACCGCACCCGCGCCCGGCGCGTACGGCAGCGAAGCGGCGGCCGAGCTCTGCGTGTCCAGGCCCGGCTGGTCGAAGGTGTCCGGGATCGGCAGGGTGCCCCAGCGGTTGATGGGCCACGCCTTCACGATCGCGCGCCCGACGACGTCCTTGACCGGCACCATCCCGTGGTTCTCGTCGGTCTGGTTGTACCGCGAGTCCCGCGAGTTCTGGCGGTGGTCGCCCATCACCCAGATGTAGCCCTCGGGCACCTTGACCTTGAACTGGCCGCCCTGGTCGTCCACGCTGCACGGCGTGTTGCCGGGGTAGACGTACGGCTCGTCGAGCGCCTTGCCGTTGACCTTCAGCGGGGCGCTGCCCTCGCACTCGACCGTGTCGCCGCCGACGCCGATCACGCGCTTGATGAGGTCCTTCTCCTCGGCGGACGGCATCAGGCCGATCCAGCTCAGCGCCTTCTGCACCGCGTTCTGCTCCGGCGTCGGCTCGCCCGCCAGCCACTGGCCGGGGTCGTGGAAGACGACGACCTCGCCGCGCTCGGGCTCGGAGCCGAACCAGGGGGTGAGCTTGTCCACCAGGACGCGGTCACCCTGCTGGAGGGTGTTCTGCATCGAGTCGGACGGGATCGAGAACGCCTGCACCAGGAACGTCTTGATCAGCAGGGCCAGGACCAGCGCGATACCGACGAGGATCGGCAGTTCCTTCCAGAACGAGCGCTGCTTCTCCGGCCGGCGCGCGGCACCGCCGCCGCCACCGCCCTCGTCGGTATGCGGGGGCCGGCCGGGCGGGGTGCCGTCACCGGCCGCCGCGAAGCCGTTCCCGGAGTTCACGGCGCCGTCCGGGGCCGAGGCGTCGGATCCCACGGGGTGCCCGCGGTGCTCCTCGCCGTCGTGCCCCGACCGTGCGCCAACCGCCACATCCCCCACGCCAACTCCTTACTCTGTGCCGCCGCCTGCCCCATGCACGGTGCAGGCCCACCACTCCCATAACGAGCGGGAGTTCCGCAGGGGTCGGGAGCTGGGTCAGTCCGTTCGGATCGTAGGGGGCAACCCTATGCGACGGGGCACGGGCCGCACTCGCCCCGGAGGCCGCGTCGGTGACGCTTGCGAAGGTTTTAGGTTCGTCCAGGCGCGTCCAGTGCGCGAAGGGCCAGCCGATGAACATCGCCCGGCCGACGACCGACTCCTCGGAGACGGTCCCGCCGTACGGGAGGTTCTGGTGGAAGCGGGAGTCGGCGGAGTTGCCCCGGTGGTCGCCCATCACCCACAGGCGGCCCTTGGGCACCGTGATGTCGAAGGAGGTCGCGGAGGGGGCGTTGCCGGGATAGATGTAGGCGCCCTCGGTGAGCGGGGCGCCGTTGACCGTGACCCGCCCCTCGGCGTCACAGCACTTCACATGGTCGCCGCCCACCCCGATGACCCGCTTGATCAGGTCCTTCTCGTTGTCCGAGGGGAGCAGGCCGATGAAGGTCAGCCCCTCCTTGACCTGCTTGACCACGACCGGGTCGTTCTTCTTGGGCGCTTCCTCGCCGGTCAGCCAGCCGCCCGGATCGTGGAACACCACCACGTCACCGCGCGCCGGCCGGGAGCCGAACCAGGGGGTGAACTTGTCGACCAGCACCCGGTCCCCGATCCGGATCGTCTGCTCCATCGAGCCGGAGGGGATCACGAACGCCTGCACCAGGAAGGTCTTCAGCACCAGCGCGATCAGCACCGCGACCCCGAGCAGCAGCGGGATCTCCCGCACCGCCGATCGTCTGCGTTTGCGCTTCACCTTGCGCTGGAGCTTGCGCCGCTCCGCCCGCGAACGGCCGGCGCTCGGCCGGGAGGTCCGGCGGGCGCCGGTGGGCAGCGGATTGTCGGCGGCCGCGCCGGACACCCCGCGCGGCCTTGCCCGGTTACCCATGCGCGGCCTCCGCGGCAGGTACGTGCGCGTAGGCGCCGGGGCGCTCGATGCGCGTCCAGTGGCCGTACGGCCAGACGATCCAGTCGGCGCGGCCCACCACGTCCTCCACCGGGACCATGCCGCCGCCGGGCGAGCCGAGGTGGTCGCGGGAGTCGCTGGAGCGGGCGCGGTGGTCACCGAGCAGGAAGAGGCGGCCGTCGGGCACCACCACGTCGAAGGGCACGCCGGACGCGCTGTCCCCCGGATAGAGGAACCCCGTCTCGTCGACCGGGTGGCCGTTCACCTCGATCCTCCCCTCCCTGTCGCAGCAGACCACGTGGTCGCCTCCCACCCCTACAACGCGCTTGATGTAGTCGGCGTGCCCGAAGTAGCCGGTCCCGTCGAACACCACCACGTCACCGCGGCTCGGACGGGCACCGAAACGGTACGCCAACTTGTTTACGAGCACGCGGTCCCCGACCCTCAATCCGCGCTCCATGGAACCGCTCGGAATCTCGAACGGCCGCACCACGAACGTGCTCAGGAGCAGCAGGAAGACGAGGCAGGTGAGGAGCGTCAGGGTGAACCGGCCGCCCGGCACCCGCTCGGCGAGCGGGGCCAACGCGAAACGCGACCGGTCCCGCGTACCCGGTGTACCGGGTGGGCGGGAACGGTCGCGTTCGGCGGGCTGTGCTTCGGTGTCCATCGGGGCCAGATGCTATCCGGCCCCGTAACGACTGAAGGCAGGCGCTCAGTTGTCGCGCTTCTCCTTGATCTTCGCGGCCTTGCCGCGCAGCTCACGGAGGTAGTACAGCTTGGCGCGGCGCACGTCACCGCGGGTGACGAGCTCGATCTTCTCGACGATCGGGGTGTGCACCGGGAAGGTACGCTCCACGCCGACGGAGAAGGAGACCTTGCGGACCGTGAAGGTCTCGCGGACGCCCGAACCCTGGCGGCGGATCACGACGCCCTTGAACTGCTGCACACGCGAGCGGTTGCCCTCGATGACGCGGACGTGCACGTTGACGGTGTCACCCGGGCGGAAGGCCGGGACGTCGGTGCGCAGCGACGCGGAGTCGACGGTGTCGAGCAGGTGAGACATTTCGTCTGCTTTCTTCGCTGATGCCACAGGTCATCAACGGAACTAGATGTTCGAAGAGGTCTGCCGTGCGGGTCGGAACGGGCGTCGTGTCCCCCTGTGGCAGGGGCGCACGCCGGACGGACGCACAACAGCGGCCTATTGTTCCACGCCCTCGCTCCTGCGCCAAAATCGCCCGGACGAGTGGCCCTCCGGGTCCGGGGACCAGCCCAGGATGGAGAGCATCTCCCGGTCCTTCTTGTCGAGCGTCGCGGGGTCGCAGCGTTCGATCAGGTCGGGCCGGTTGGCGGTGGTGCGGCGCATCGCCTCGTCCCGCCGCCAGCGCGCGATCCTGCCGTGGTGCCCGCTGAGCAGCACGTCCGGGATCCCATGGCCCCGCCACTCGGGCGGCTTGGTGTAGACCGGCCCCTCCAGGAGGTTGGCCATCGCGCCGGGGGCGAAGGAGTCGTCCCGGTGCGACTCGGCGTTGCCGAGCACGCCGGGCAGCAGCCGGGCCACGGCCTCGGTGACCACCAGGACGGCCGCCTCACCGCCTGCGAGGACGTAGTCCCCGATGGAGACCTCGTAGACCGGCATCCGGGTCGCGTACTCGTCCATGACCCGGCGGTCGATGCCCTCGTAGCGGGCCGGGGTGAAGACCAGCCAGGGGCGTTCCGACAGCTCGACGGCGAGTTCCTGGGTGAAGGGGCGGCCGCTCGGGGTCGGCACGATCAGGGCGGGGCTGTGCGCGCCCGACTCGTAGCCGTCGGCCAGCACGGTGTCCAGG
Source organism: Streptomyces recifensis (assembly GCF_002154615.1). NCBI lineage: Bacteria > Bacillati > Actinomycetota > Actinomycetes > Kitasatosporales > Streptomycetaceae > Streptomyces > Streptomyces recifensis. Next base: position 6,917 of record NZ_MUNH01000115.1, on the reverse strand, counting down.
GCGTCGCCCCAGGGCTCGGTCTTCATGACCATGCCGGGACCGCCGCCGTACGGGGTGTCGTCGACCGTGTTGTGCCGGTCGTAGGTCCAGGAGCGCAGGTCGTGGACGTTCACGTCGAGCCGGCCGCGCGCGCGGGCCTTGCCGACGAGGGAGACGTTCAGCGGTTCCAGGTACTCCGGGAAGATCGTGACGACGTCGAGCCTCATGCGTCCTCGTCCTCGTCGCGCGGGGCAGCCTCCGCGGCCTCGTCCCGCGCGGAAGCGATCTCGGCCCGGTCGTCGATCAGGCCGGGCGGCGGCGTGATGACCGCCCGCTGCTCGTCCAGGTCGATCTCGCTGACGATCTCCGCCACGAACGGGATCAGCACCTCGCTGCCGTCCGGGCGCTCCACGATGAAGAGGTCCTGGGAGGGCAGATGGGAGATCTCGGTGATCCGGCCCACCTCCGTGCCGTCCTCGGTGACCACGTCGAGGTCGATGAGCTGATGGTCGTAGTACTCGTCCTCGTCCTCCGGCATCTCCTCCGGATCGACGTCGGCGATCAGCAGCGTGTTGCGCAGCGCCTCCGCGCCGGTGCGGTCGCCGACGCCCTCGAAGCGCAGGAGGAGACGGCCGCTGTGCACGCGGCCGGTGGCGATGGTGAGCGGCCCGACGGACGCCGGGTCGGTGGCCAGGACGGCGCCCGGTGCGAGCCGCGACTCCGGCTCGTCGGTCCGCACCTCGACGGTGACCTCACCCTTGATGCCATGAGCACGGCCGATCCGTGCGACTACCAACTGCACGAGTACAGATCTCCTGTCATACGACTGCGGGCCGGGGACGGCCCAGTGGCCCTCCCCGGCCCGAGCCGGTTGCTATGAAGCGTCAGCGGACGTGGTCCACGTCGACGAGGTCGACGCGGACACCGCGGCCGCCGATGGCGCCCACGACGGTACGCAGAGCGCGCGCGGTGCGGCCGTTGCGGCCGATCACCTTACCGAGGTCGTCGGGGTGCACCCGGACCTCCAGCACGCGCCCGCGGCGCAGGTCGCGCGAGGCGACCTGCACATCGTCGGGGTTGTCGACGATGCCCTTCACGAGGTGCTCAAGCGCCTCTTCGAGCATGCTGCTCAGGCCTCGGTCGACTCGGCGGACTCAGCGGCCGCCTCGTCCTTCTTCTCAGCCTTCTTCTTCTGGGTGATGGCCTCACCCTTGTTGTCGTCGTCGGAGCCGAGGCCCTCGAACGACGGACGCTCGGCCTTCGGCGCGGCGACGAGGAGCGGCGCGGGGGCCGGCTCGCCCTTGAACTTCTGCCAGTCGCCGGTCTTCTTCAGAATGGCGAGCACCGGCTCGGTCGGCTGCGCACCGACACCCAGCCAGTAGGCGACGCGATCGGCGTCCACCTCCATGACCGACGGGTTGTAGGTCGGGTGGTACTTGCCGATCTCCTCGATGGCCCGGCCGTCACGGCGGGTACGGGAGTCGGCGACGACGATGCGGTAGTGAGGCGAACGGATCTTGCCCAGACGCTTCAGCTTGATCTTGACTGCCACGGGAGTGAGTTCTCCTGGAATTGACGTGTTGGGCACGGCGGAGTTGCCGCGTGGGGTTGCGGTACCCGAGTGCCCGATGGACGCGTCAGCCGGAGGAGAGAGGGGTCCTGTGCGACTGTCGAGTACAGCTAGACATTGTGCCACACCCGGCGGGGCGCCCAGGGACACGGTCGGCGATCCCGGGCATGCCTGGGAGGCGCCCGGCGCCGCGCCTGCGCCCGCCCGCCGGGCGGAGGGAAGCTGACCGTACGGCTGCCACGAGCAGCCGTCTCGTCAGCTCGCCGCTGCCACCGCCTCCGGGATGCGGAACGGTTTGCCGCAGCCGCCGCACATGATCGGCGCCTGCGCCAGGACCGAGGGGACCACCCGGACGTTGCGCCCGCAGTCGCAGACCGCCTTGACCCGGACCCCGCCCCCGGAGGAGCCGTGCCGGGCGGCCGGGCCCCTGAAGGTGCGCGAGGTGTCGGCGGAGGTGGCCACCGTGTGCGCCTTCAGCGCCCGCTGCAGCCGGTCGATGGTCGGACGGTAACGCCGCTTGGCCTCGGGGTTGAGCGTGACCAGCGAGAAACCGCTGCTGGGATGCGGTTCCTCGGGGTGGTCCAGGCCCAGCTCCTCGGCGACGGCGAGGAAACGGCGGTTGTGGTAGCGGCCGGCCCGCGAGGTGTCGCGCACCCCGCGGGAGGCGGCGATGCCGTGCACCGCCTCGTGCAGCAGCCGCTCGAAGGAGAGCTCGTGCCCGCACGCGGACGACGACTCCCCGATCAGTGATTCCGGTGCGGCGAGGTCGGGCAGCTCGGGGTGGTACCGCTGAATATCGGCCCACGCCTGTGCCAGCTCCGCGGCGAGAACAGGTGGTGTCTGTGTCGTGCTCACGTAATGACAACGAGCGGGGGTGCCGCTGTGTTCCTATTCCGGGGCATCTCAAATAATTTGCACCTACCCGTCAGTTGTCGCCGATGCGTCTTGACGAGGGCGGGTCCGCCGTTTCACGGAGAAGCCTCGCAGCTCCCCACAAGCCGGTGCGTAGCCAGACGTACGGCCACCGGCGTCGGCGGGGCTACTGCCACCGCCGGAACCCGCACGTTACCGGGTGCCCCCGAGCGCCGCCGAACCAGGTGGTGCGCGGCAGCGTTGCGGGGGCGTGAATTCGAGCCACACGCGCCATCCGGGGGCAAGCCGGGCCCCACGACCACTGGACGACACGGCGAGCCGGGAGTTACCTGGCATACGTGGAAAGTGCGCACGCACGGCACACGGGGGCCACACACCGGGCACAGCGACGGACAGCCGGCGGATTGGGGCGCTACCTATGACACCTACGCTCGTGCGGGAGCACCTGGCCCACGCGGGTTCCGCACCACCCCGCGTGAACCCCCGCAAACGCGCGCGCGACTGGTCGGAGATCCAGGAGCGGATGCTTCTGCCGCTCCACGAGACCGTCCACGAGCGCCTCGAAGTGGGACCGGGCACCCGACTGCTGGGCCTTTCCTGCGGCTCCGGGCTCGCCCTGCTGCTGGCGGCCGCCAAGGGCGCGGCCGTCACCGGCGTCGACTCCCGCACCGAACACCTCGCCCTCGCCCGGGAACGCCTGGACCCGGACGGCCCCCTGGACGCCCGGCTCGTGCAGGCGGACTCCCCCGCGGACGCGGCCGACGACGACACACCTCCGTACACCCTCGTGACCGCCTACGAGACGGTCGGCGCCCTCGACGACTCCGCCGACCTCGACGACACCCTCGCCGCCGCGCTGCCGCTGGCCGCGCCCGGGGCCGCCGTGGTGCTGGCCGGCTGGGGCCCGCCCGAGCGGTGCGCCACCTCCACCGTCCTGCGGGTCGCCGCCAAGCTGGCCGAACCGCTGCGCGGCGCCCGCACCTGGCGCCCGGCCCGCCGGGACGACCTGGAGGAGGTCGCCCTGCGCGCGGGACTGAGGCCGGACGGCTCCGGCCGGGTGGCCTGCCCGTTCGGGTACGCCGACACCGACAGCGCGGTACGCGGGCTGGTGTCGACCGGGCTGTTCGACGCGGCTGTAGCGGCGACGGACCGCAAACAGGTCGGCAAGGAGCTGACCGAGTCCCTGCACCCCTACCGGCGCCCGGACGGGACGGTCTGGATGCCGAACGTCTTCCGCTACCTGATCGCCCGCGTGCCCTAGGGCCGCACCCTGATGCGCGAAGGGCGCCCCCTCACGAAGAAGGGGCGCCCTCGGCATGTGCGCGGGACCGGTTTCAGCCCATGAACTTCTTGAACTCGTCGGGGAGTTCGAAGTCCTTGCCGCCCTGCTGGGGCAGACCGAGCGCGTTGCCGCCCTGCGCGGCGGCCTCGCGGCGCTGGGCCTCCTCCAGCTCCTGCTGCTTGCGCTTCATCGGGTTGCCCGAACGCTGCTTGCCCTTGGCCTTCTTGGGCTGCTTCTTGGTGCGGCCGGGGCCGCCGCCCATGCCCGGCATGCCCGGCATGCCCGGCATCCCGCCGCCCTGGGCCATGCGGGACATCATCTTGCGCGCCTCGAAGAACCGCTCCACCAGGCCCTTCACCGCGCTGACCTCGACACCGGAACCCTTGGCGATACGGGCGCGGCGGGAGCCGTTGATGATGGTCGGGTCGGTGCGCTCGGCCGGGGTCATCGACTTGATGATGGCGGCCGTGCGGTCCACGTCCCGCTCGTCGATGTTGTTGATCTGCTCCTTGATCTGGCCCATGCCCGGGAGCATGCCGAGCAGCTTGCTGATGCTGCCCATCTTCCTGACCTGCTCCATCTGGGACAGGAAGTCGTCCAGGGTGAAGTCCTGGCCCTTCTTCGACGCCAGCTTCGAGGCCATCTTCTCGGCCTCTTCCTGACTGAACGTCTTCTCCGCCTGCTCGATCAGGGTGAGCAGGTCACCCATGTCGAGGATGCGGGAGGCCATCCGGTCGGGGTGGAACGCGTCGAACTCGTCCAGCTTCTCGCCGTTGGACGCGAACATGATCGGCTTGCCGGTGATCTGCCGGATCGACAGGGCCGCACCACCGCGGGCGTCACCGTCGAGCTTGGAGAGCACGACGCCGTCGAAGCCGACGCCGTCGCGGAACGCCTCGGCGGTGTTGACCGCGTCCTGGCCGATCATGGCGTCGACGACGAAGAGGATCTCGTCCGGGGAGACCGCGTCGCGGATGTCCGCGGCCTGCTGCATCATCTCCTGGTCGATGCCCAGGCGGCCGGCGGTGTCCACGATCACGATGTCGTGGACCTTGGCCTTGGCGAACTCGATGGAGTCCTTGGCCACCTTGACCGGGTCGCCGACGCCGTTGCCCGGCTCGGGGGCGTACACCGCGACACCGGCGCGCTCGGCGACGACGCTGAGCTGGTTGACGGCGTTGGGGCGCTGGAGGTCGCAGGCGACGAGCAGCGGCGAGTGGCCCTGCTCCTTCAGCCAGCGGCCGAGCTTGCCCGCGAGCGTGGTCTTACCGGCACCCTGGAGACCGGCCAGCATGATCACGGTCGGCGGCTGCTTGGCGAAGCGCAGGCGGCGGGTCTCGCCGCCCAGGATGGTGACCAGCTCGTCGTTGACGATCTTGAGCACCTGCTGGGCGGGGTTCAGGGCCCGCGAGACCTCGGCGCCGAGCGCGCGCTCCTTGAGGTTCTTGATGAACGACCGGACGACAGGCAGCGCCACGTCCGCTTCGAGGAGGGCGATGCGGATCTCACGCGCCGTGGCGTCGACGTCCGCCTCGGTCAGCAGACCCTTGCCCCGGAGAGACTTGAAAGTCGCTGACAGGCGGTCGGAGAGAGTATCGAACACGGCGGCGTCGGTCCTCGAGGTCGGAGTCGTTTTGGGCTGCCCTCCAGGGTATCCGGCCGCGCAAGCGATTCCTCCCCGCCCGGCACACTCGGCGAGCGGGGAGTACCGGCAGCTGCCTCAGGCCCGCAGCGCCTCCTCCAGCACGCGGGCGGTCGCCGTCGCGTCCTCCGGGGGCAGAGGCGCCCCTGTGCCGCTGGTGACGTAGAAGGCATCCACGGCGTTGGCGCCCAGCGTGCTGGCGTGCATGCTGCGGACCCGGACCGCCGCCTTCTCCAGGGCCGTGCCGATGCGGAAGAGGAGGCCGGGGGCGTCCTGGGCGCGGACCTCGATCACCGTGGCGTGGCGGGAGGCGGCGGTCCGGGTCGTGACGCGCGGGGGCGGGGCCGCGCGGCCGCGACGGCGGGGATAGGCGGCGTCGCGCTCGGCGAGGCGGCTCGTGATGTCCAGGGAGCCGTCGAGGGCACGGACGAGGTCCGCGCGGAGCCGGCTGGACTGCGGGAGCGAGCCGTACTCGGCGGCGACCCGCCAGTCGAGCAGCAGGACGGAGCCGTCGTCGTCGACATCGTCGGGCAGCCGCAGTGTGCGCAGGCCGCCCGTGCGGACGGTGAGCCGGTGCAGGGCGAGGACCCCGGCGAGGGCGGGCAGCACGCCGGGCTGGTCGGGTACGGCGATGACCAGCTCGACGCCGAGCGGCTCGCCCGTCTCCGCGGGCTCCTCCGGCGGACCGGGTTCGGCCTGGGCGCGCAGGGCGAGGACCGGCCCGCCGGTGCGGTGGGCCTCGATGGCGAGGCGTTCCTGTTCGGCGGTGGGCGCGGCGGGTTCGGGCTCGGTGCCGGGGTGGTCGCCGGCGAGTACGGCAAGGACGCGGCGGACGAGGTCGGTGACGAGGGAGCCGCGCCAGGTGGACCAGGCGGCGGGGCCAGTGGCGAGGGCGTCGGCCTCGGTGAGCGCGTGCAGGAGTTCCAGGGTGCTCTCGCTGCCGACGGCGTCGGCGACGGCGCGGACGGTGGCGGGGTCGTCGAGGTCGCGTCGGGTGGCGGTCTCGACGAGCAGCAGGTGGTGCCGGACGAGGGTGGCGAGGACGCCGACGTCGGCACGGTCGAAGCCGAGCCGGGCGGCGACGTCCTTGGCGATGATCTCGCCGGCCACCGAGTGGTCGCCGGGCCAGCCCTTGCCGATGTCGTGCAGCAGGGCGGCGACGAGAAGCAGGTCGGGGCGGCTGACGCGGCGGGTGAGGGCGGAGGCGCGGACGGCGGTCTCGATGAGGTGCCGGTCGACGGTCCAGAGGTGGACGGCGTTGCGCTGGGGCCGGCAGCGGACCCGTTCCCAGTCCGGGAGCAGCCGGCTGATCAGGCCCTCGGCCTCCAGGGCTTCCCATACGTCGACGGTGGGGCGTCCGGAGCCGAGCAGGGTGATGAGCTGTTCGCGGGCCTCGGCTGGCCAGGGAGTGGGGAGGGGGCGCGCGGTGGCGGCCATGCGCCGCACGGCGTGCGGGGAGAGCGGGAGGGCGGCCTGTGCGGCGGCGGCCGCGGCGCGCAGGGGCAGTACGGGGTCGCGTTCGGGGCGGGCGGTGCGGGCGAGGACCGCCTCGCCGTCCTGCTCGACGACGC
>NZ_MUNH01000114.1:0-16356 GCF_002154615.1 Streptomyces recifensis | reverse complement strand
CGTCCTCGGCGAGCACGGTGTCCAGCAGCTCGTCCAGCAGGGCGAGTTTGCCGGAGCGGGCGGAGAGCCGGTCGGGGCGGGCGGGCTCCTCCTTGAGGTAGAGCGCCGGGTGGTCGCAGATCTGCTTGAGGGCGCCGAGCAGCTTGAGGACCAGGCCGCGCCGGGCGATGCCGTTCGCGTCCTCGATGGCGAGCATCGACTCCCGCACCACGGCCTCGTACAGCGCGGCCTGCTCGCGGCTGAGCGGGACCGGGTGGTCGGTCTCGGTCTTGGGCGGGAGTTCGGGGACGATGCCGGGGTCGGACTTCTTGCGGCGCAGCATGAACGGCCGGACGAGCCGTGCCAGCCGCTCCACCGCCTCCGCGTCCTCGCCGTTCTCCACGGCACGCGCGTGCCGGGCGCGGAAGGACTTGAGGGGGCCGAGCAGGCCGGGCGTGGTCCAGTCGAGCAGGGCCCACAGCTCGGAGAGGTTGTTCTCCACCGGGGTGCCGGTGAGCGCCACGCGCGCGGGGGTCCGGATCGTGCGCAGCGCCTTCGCGGTGGCGGAGTACGGGTTCTTGACGTGCTGGGCCTCGTCGGCGACGACCATGCCCCACGGCTGCTCGGCGAGCAGGGTGGCGGCGGAGCGCATGGTGCCGTAGGTGGTGAGGACGAAGCCGCCGGCGAGGCCGTCGAGGGTGCGGTCGGCGCCGTGGAAGCGGCGGACGGGGACGCCGGGCGCGAAGCGGTTGATCTCCCGCTGCCAGTTGCCCAGCAGGGAGGCGGGGCAGACCACCAGGGTCGGCTCGGTGCGGGCGCGCTTGAGGTGGAGGGCGATGAGGGTGATCGTCTTGCCGAGGCCCATGTCGTCGGCGAGGCAGCCGCCGAGGCCGAGGGAGGTCATCAGGTCGAGCCAGGCCAGCCCGCGCAACTGGTAGTCGCGCAGGGTGGCGTCGAGCCCGGCGGGCGGCTCGGCCGGGGAGATGCCCGCGGTGAGCCGGTCCCGCAGGGCCGCGAGGGCGCCGGTCGGGACGGCCTCCACGGTCTCGCCGTCGATCTCGGCGGTGCCGGTGAGGGCGACGGCGAGCGCGTCGACGGGGTCGAGCAGCCCCAGTTCGCGCTTGCGCGCCTTGCGGACCAGGGCGGGATCGACCAGGACCCAGCGGTCGCGGAGCCGGACGACCGGGCGGTGGGCCTCGGCGAGGGCGTCCATCTCGGCCTCGGTGAGCGGGTCGCCGCCGAGCGCCAGTTGCCAGCGGAAACCGAGCAGCTCCTCGCTCTCGAAGAACCCGGTGCCGTCGGTCGCCGAGCCGGGAGCGGTGCGGACCTCGGCCGTGGCGGCGAGGTCGCTCGCGAGGTCGCGGGGCCAGTGCACGGCGACCCCGGCGGCGGCGAGCCGGCCGGCGGCCACGCCGAGCAGGTCGGTGACCTCCTCCTCGGACAGGGCCAGCACGTCGGGCACGTCCTGCTCGGCGAGCCGGTCCAGCGGCGCCCACACGCGCGCGGCGCGCCGGACGGCGAGGGCGGCGTCCACGTGCGCGCGGGGCCCGAAGGCGTCCGCGTCCCCGGCCCACACGGCGGCCGCGTCGGCGACCAGTGTGGGGTCGGCCAGGCTGTGGACCTGCACGACGGCGGCACCGGCCGCCCGCGCCCGCTGGTCGTCACCGGTGTCGAAGACGCTGTAGCCAGACAGGTCAAGGCGCAGCGAGACGCGCACGCCCGCGTCCATGCCCGCGGCGACCTCGGCCGCCCAGTCCCTGGCGTCGGGCAGCGGCTGGGGCTCGCGGGCGGCGAAGGGGCGCCCGCTGGTGTGCGGGGCGGCTGGGGTGCGGGGCAGGGTGTCCGCGACGGCGTCCAGGAAGGAGCGGACCAGGGCCTCGGGCTCGGGCAGGGTCAGCGGTCCGGGGCCGGGCAGCGGCACGGCATGGCCCTCGGGCGGCATCGCGGCGGCCACCGCACGCAGGTGCGCCATGTCGTCGGGCTCCAGCGGACCGGCACGCCAGGCGTCGTGCCCGCCGGGGGTGAGCCCGGGCAGCAGGCGCCCCCGCGCGGTCAGGCGCAGCGCGTGCAGCGCGGCGGCTCCCCAGCAGGCGGTGGCCGGATGCGCGGCCGGATCGTGCCGGGCCCGGACCAGCAGGGGCAGCGCGTCGGCGAGGGGCAGGGTGAGCGCGGGCACCTGACGGCGCCGTACGCCCGAACCGTGCGGCCGTACGACCGTCAGCTCGTCGGTGGCGTCCAGGAGGGGCTCGCCGTCGGGGTCCCAGAAGGCGACGCGGGCCTCGCGCGGGAGGGGCGCGGGCAGGAACACGCAGGCGAGACGGACGGGGACCGGGTCCTCGGTCCGCGCGCGGGCCGTCGCCGTGGCCGCGGTGTCACTCATGTGTCCTGTCACCTCCCGTCCCTGTCGGATGAGTCGTGTCCGACTGTACGGGTGGGGTCTGACAACGGGTTCCGCTCGGGTCTCAGGGCACCGTGCGGCTGACCACGTACACCGTCGGATAGACCGGATCGGACATGTTCACGACCACGTCCTGGGTGGGGGCCGGGTTCTTCTGCTTGTGGGTGTAGCCGGACCACGCGCCGGGGCCGGTCAGGTTCCAGCCGGAGACCTGGCGGTCGCGGGCGCCGATGGTGCCGGCGCCCTGCTTCAGCTGGTCGCGGCGGATGCCGAGGGTGCCGAGGAAGCTGTCCAGGCCCGCGCCGTTGGTGCGGAACTGCACGTACAGGCGGCTGGTCTTCCAGTTGTTGGTCTCGTAGTAGGCGAGCCGGTCGGCGGGGTGCGGTACGGGCACCTGGTAGAGGCGGCGCTGCACCTTGGAGGGCCAGCCGGGGGTGAGCCCGGTGGCGGAGTACTTCGCTTCCTTGTCCTTGCCGCTGTCCCGGCTCTGGTTGGCGGAGATCACCAGGTAGCCGGCCGGTACGCCGATGAGCAGCACGATGATCAGCAGGGTGAGGGCGCGGCGCTTGACGCGGTGACGCGGGTCCTCCCCCGCCGGGTGCGGCGTGGCCGGGGCGGCCGCCTGGTGCGGAAGCGAGGTGGTCATGCGGTGTCCCGGTCCCGGCGGCCCTGGGTGTACCGCTCGTATCGTTCGTAGCGCTCCACGCGGCGGCGCTTGGCGCGGCGGAAGCGCCGGGCCACCAGCCGGGCCAGGTCCGCGGCGCCGACCATGCCGGCCTCGGGGCCGAGCTGGGCGCGGGTGATGCGGGCCTCGGGGCGGTAGCCGCGGCCGGTGAGGTGGCGCTTGAAGGCGTCCCGCGCGGGGCCGATGAGGAGGTCGTCGGCCGCGCTGACCCCGCCGCCGATGACGAAGCAGGACGGGTCGAGGGCGGCGGCGAGGTTGGCGATGCCGACGCCGAGCCACTGGCCGATGTCCTGGAGCAGCTCGATGCACATGGCGTCGCCCTCGCGGGCCAGCTCGGTGATCATCGGGCCGGTGATGTCGCCGATGCTGCCCTTGACGTGCTCGATGATCCCGTAGGCGACCGGGGAGTCGGCGGCGGCCAGCTCCCGCGCCTCGCGGACCAGGGCGTTGCCGGAGCTGTACTGCTCCCAGCAGCCGCGGTTGCCGCACGGGCACCGGTGTCCGCCGGGCACGACCTGCATATGGCCGAACTCGCCCGCGACGCCGAACTTGCCCCGCTTGACCTGGCCGTCCTCCAGGATGGCGCCCCCGATGCCGGTACCGAGGGTGATCATGACGAGGTGGTCCTCGCCGCGCCCGGCGCCGAAGCGCCACTCGGCCCAGGCCGCGGTGTTGGCGTCGTTGTCCACCAGGACGGGCACGGACAGCCGGGCGGCGAGACGGTCGCGCAGCGGCTCGTTGCGCCAGGACAGGTGGGGGGCGAACAGGACGCGGTTGCGGTCGGCGTCGACCCAGCCGGCGGCCCCGATGCCGACGGCGTGCACGTCGTGCCGGTCGGAGAGGTCGAGCACCAGCTCGGCGATGGTGTCCTCGACGACCTGGGGGCTCTTGGACTTGTCCGGGGTCTCCGCGCGGAGCTTCTCCAGGATGTTGCCGTCGGCGTCCACGACGCCCGCCATGACCTTGGTGCCACCGATGTCGATGCCGACCGTGGGCACGCGGGGCGCGGTCAGGTGGGAGCGGCGTTCCCGGGTGCCCACCGTGCGCAGGACGGGGGCGCGGCGGGAGCCGATGGGGGCGGCGAGGTCGCGGTAGGTGCTCATCGGGCTCGATTGTGCCTCACGCTCACGCCGGGCGCGGCGCTGTCGGGTGCGGAGCCGCGAATCCCCGCGGCTCCGCGTCCGTCAGCCGCGCTTCAGCTCGTGGTGCAGAGCGTCCAGGTCCGCTCCGCCCGCCATCTGCTTGGTCAGTTCGTCCAGGGTGATCTCGTCGCGTGTGTGGTTGCCCACCATGACGCCGCGCCGCAGCAGCACAAAGCGGTCGCCAACGAGATGCGCGTGGTGCGGGTTGTGGGTGATCAGTACGACACCCAGGCCCGCATCACGTGCCGCGGCCACATATTTGAGGACCACACCGGACTGCTTGACGCCGAGTGCGGCGGTGGGCTCGTCCAGGACGAGCACCTTGGCGCCGAAGTGCACGGCACGCGCGATGGCCACGCACTGGCGCTCGCCGCCGGAGAGGGTGCCGATGGGCTGGTCGACGTCGCGCAGGTCGATGCCCATGCGCAGCAGTTCCTCGCGGGTGGTGCGGCGCATGAGGTCGGTGTCCAGGCGCGCGAACGGGCCCTTGCCCTTGCGGGGCTCGGAGCCGAGGAAGAAGTTGCGCCAGACCGGCATCAGGGAGACGACGGCGAGGTCCTGGTAGACCGTGGCGATGCCCCGGTCCAGGGCGTCGCGCGGGGAGGCGAGCCGGGTCTCCTCGCCCTCGATGCGGAGGGTGCCGCCGTCGTGCTGGTGGAGCCCCGCGATGGTCTTGATCAGGGTGGACTTGCCCGCGCCATTGTCGCCGAGGACACAGGTGATCTCCCCGGCGTGCACCTCGAGGGAGACGCCCTCCAGGGCGCGGACGTTGCCGTAGTGCTTGCTGACGTCGGTCAGCTCGACCAGGGGCACGCGCTCTTCGGTGACGGTCATGTGGTGGCCTCCGCGCGCTTGCGGACCCAGGTGTTGAGCAGGGTCGCCAGGAGGAGCATGGCTCCGAGGAAGAACTTGAACCAGTCCGGGTTCCACTCGGCGAAGACGATGCCCTTGCTGGTCATGCCGAACAGCAGGGCGCCGACCGCCGAGCCGACGGCGCTGCCGTAGCCGCCGGTGATCAGGCAGCCGCCGATGACGGCCGCGATGATGTAGATCAGCTCGTTGCCGACGCCCTCGCCGGACTGGACGGTGTCGAAGGAGAACAGCAGGTGCTGCCCGGACACCCAGGCGCCGAAGGCGACGCCCATGTAGAGGCCGATCTTGGTCTTGGCGACCGGGACGCCGACCGCGCGGGCCGCGTCCTCGTTGCCGCCGACCGCGAAGATCCAGTTGCCGACGCGGGTGCGCAGCAGCACCCAGGAGGCGAGGGCGACCAGGCCGAGCCACCACAGCACGGTGACCTTGAGGTCGACCCCGCCGAGGCTCAGGGTCGAGGCGAACACGGCGTGCGCGCTCGGGAAGCCCTCCATGTCGCCGATCGACTTGGTGGACACCGTGCCGTCGATCAGCTTGGTGAAGCCCAGGTTCATGCCGGTGAGCATCAGGAAGGTGCCCAGCGTGACGATGAAGCTGGGCAGCCTGGTGCGGGTCAGCATGAACCCGTTGAACGCGCCGACGGCCAGGGTGACCAACAGGGACACGCCGGCGCCCACCCAGATGTTCGCCGTCATCTGGTAGCTGAACATCGAGGAGATCAGCGCGGACGACGTGACCATGACGCCCGCGGAGAGGTCGAACTCGCCGCCGATCATCAGCAGGGCCACGGGTACGGCCATGATGCCGATGGTCGAGGAGGCGTACAGCACGGTGCTGATGCTGGACGGGCGCAGGAAGCCGTCGGCGGCGACCGCGAAGAAGACCAGGACGGCGAGGGCGCCGACGACCGAGCCCAGCTCGGGCCGGGACAGCAGCTTGCGCAGCGGGGAGGTGCGCAGCAGCCGCTCGTCGCGGGGCCGCTCGCCACCCGGCGCCGGTCCTCCGGTGGGGCGGGTGTCGGTGGTGGTGCTCATCGGGTGCCCCGATCGGTGTACGCCGCGAGCGCGCCCGCCTGGTCCTTGGTGATGATCTGCGGGCCGGTCAGGACGGGCTTGCCGCCGCCGAGGACGTCACCGTTGTACTTGTACAGCCACAGCAGGTCGACCGCCTCGTAGCCCTGGAGGTAGGGCTGCTGGTCGACGGCGAAGCCGAGGGTGCCGTCCTTCAGCTCGGCGGCGACCTTGGCGTTGAGGTCGAAGGTGTCGACCTCGGCCTTGCTGCCGGCGTCCGCCTTGGCCTTCACCACGGTGTCGGCGTAGGGGGCGCCCAGGGTGACGACGGCGTCCACGTCCCGGTCGGCCTGGAGCTTGGCGCCGACGGCGGACTGGACGTCGGGCATGTTGGTGCCGTTGACGTAGAGCTTGCGTACCTTGCCGTGGAAGGTCTTCTCCACGCCGTCGCAGCGCTGCTCGTGGCCGACGTTGCCCTGCTCGTGCAGGACGCACAGGGCGTTCTTGCGGCCGCGCTTGTTCAGCTCCTCGCCGACCGCCTCACCGGCGATGGTCTCGTCCTGGCCGATGTGGCTGAGCGCGCCGAACGCCTTGGACTGGGCCGAGCCGGAGTTGACCGTGACCACCGGGATGCCGGCCTTGTGGGCGCGGGCCACGGCCGCCTTGAGGGCGTCGGGCTTGGCGAGGCTGACGATGATCCCGTCGACCTTTTTGTCGATCGCGGCGTCCACGAGCTGGGCCTGCTGCTGGGCCTCGTCGTCGTGCGAGTAGAGGAAGTTGATGTTGTCCTTGACCGCCGCCTGCTTGGCGCCGCTCTGCACGATGTCCCAGAAGGTGTCGCCGTCGCCGGAGTGGGTGATCATCGCGATGGTCCAGCGGGGGGTGGTCACCGCTGCCCTGCCCTGGGCCGTGGCGGCCTTTCGGGCGTCCTCGGCCTTCTTGCCGCCGGTGCTGCTGCAGGCGGTCAGCGAAACGCAGGCGAGCAGTGCGAACGCTCCTGCCACCGTCATGCCCACCCGGTTCTGAAACCGTGCCACGAGGCCGTGCCCTTCTTGCCGTGTTCTGAACGCTTGCCGTGTTCTGACGCAAACACTTCAGTATCGAACACGCGGAACACTCGTTACCCGTCCGGGGCGCACCCGACAGGGTCTTTGTCCGGACAATGTGACGCGGCCGGGCATGTTTCAGGGGCGCACCAGGAGCTGGAACTCGAAGGAATACCGGGCCGGACGGTAGGTGTGGTCGCCCTGCTCGACCGCGCGGCCGGTGTCGTCGAACGTGACGCGCCTCATGGTGAGCAGCGGGGCACCCTCGGCCTCGGCGAGCCGGTCGGCCTCGGCGGGCGTGGCGCCACGGGCGCCGATGGACTGGCGGGCGCTGTGCAGGGTGATGCCGGCCGCGCGCATCAGCCGGTACAGGCCGGTGGCCTCCAGCCGGGCGGTGTCGAGGTCCAGCAGGCCGAGCGGCAGGTGGTTGGTCAGGTAGGCCATCGGCTCGCCGTGCGCCAGCCGCAGCCGCTCGACGCGGTGCACGTCATGGCCCTCGGTGACCCCGAGCGCGGCGGCGATCTCGGCGGTGGCCGGGACGACCGTGTTGACCAGGACCTTGGTGGCGGGCCGCTGGCCGGCCGCCTCCAGGTCGTCGTAGAGGCTGCTCAGTTCCAGCGGGCGCTTGACCTGGCTGTGCACGACCTGGGTGCCGACGCCGCGGCGGCGTACCAGCAGTCCCTTGTCGACGAGGGACTGGATGGCCTGGCGGACGGTGGGACGGGACAGGCCGAGCCGCGCGGCCAGCTCGATCTCGTTGCCGAGCAGGCTGCCGGGGGTGAGGGCGCCGCGCTCGATGGCGGCCTCCAACTGCTGGGCGAGCTGGAAGTACAGCGGCACCGGGGAGCTTCGGTCCACGCGGAGGCCGAGCGGCGCGGTCGGGTCCACATCTGGTTTCGGCACGGGCCCGAGCGTAGTCCGGTGCCCGGATGACGGGAAGTCGTGAAGTCCGGTTGTCCTGACATTTTGATTGACAGGTGCACGTTGTTCCCCCTCAATGTGTCCTCATGCGCATCGGGGTCATCGGGACGGGCCGCATCGGGGCCATCCACGCCAACACGCTGAGCCGCCACCGGGAGGTCGGATCGCTGATCCTGACGGACTCCGATCCGTTACGCGCCCAGGAGCTGGCGCACCGGCTCGGGGAGACGGCGGCGCCGGGCGTGGACGAGGTCTTCCAGTGGGGCGTGGACGCGGTGGTGATCACGACGGCGACGGCGGCGCACGCGGAGCTGATCGGCCGCGCGGCCCGCTCCGGGCTGCCGGTGTTCTGCGAGAAGCCGATCGCGCTCGACCTGCCCGGCACGCTGCACGCGCTCGCCGAGGTCGCGGCGGCGGGCACCGTGCTCCAGATGGGTTTCCAGCGGCGTTTCGACGCGGGGTACGTGGGCGCCCGCGAGGCGGTGCGCTCGGGCCGGCTCGGCCGGCTGCACACCGTGCGCGCCCTGACCTCCGACCAGTCGCCGCCCCCGCGGGAGTGGCTGCCGCTGTCCGGCGGACTGTTCCGGGACACCCTGATCCACGACTTCGACATCCTGCGCTGGGTCACCGGCCGCGAAGTGATCGACGTGTACGCGACCGGCTCCGACGCCGGTCCCGCGATGTTCCGCGAGGCCGGCGACGTCGACACCGGCGCGGCCCTGCTCACCCTGGACGACGGCACCCTCGCCACGGCCACCGCGACCCGCCTCAACGGCGCCGGTTACGACGTCCGCATGGAGCTGTCCGGCGAACTCGACACGGTCGTCGTCGGCCTGGACGACCGCACCCCGGTCGCCTCCACCGAACCGACCGGCCCTCCCCCGGCCGACAAACCCTGGCCCGGCTTCCTCGAACGCTTCGGCACCGCCTACGCGTCCGAACTGTGCACCTTCGTGGACGTGGTCCGCGGCGAACAGCCCAACCCCTGCGACGGCTGGCAGGCGTTGCAGGCCCTGCGCATCGCGGAGGCGTGCGAGATCTCCCGGCGCGAACGAAGGGCGGTCGCCCTGGCGGAGGTTCCCGACCGGGTGCCGTCCTCGTACGTGTGACTCGGCCCGGCCACGACGCCGCCCCGCGACCCCGGACGTGGGGGGAAGGATCGCGGGGCGGGTTGAACGAAGCGGTCAGCAGCCGTAGTTGATGAGGTTGAACGTGGCGTAGTGGTCGGAGGTGTAGTAGTCCTCCTCGGTCCGCTGGCCCGTGACGATGCGGCGGGCCCCACGGGTGGCGTCGCCGGGGGTCTTGACCGTGTACTCGTGGTAGTAGCCGGAGGACTGGCCGGGCAGGACGCCCTCGCGGTTCTGGAAGACCACGCCGTCCTGGGAGTACGGGTACGGGCCGCCCCGGGCGATGAGGTCGAGGGTGTCGTACGCCTGCGACGGCAGGGAGCCGTAACAGATGCTGCCGACCGACGCGGTGGCCGCGTCCGCGGTGGTGGCGGAGACGGTGCCGCCGAGGAGGAGGGCGGAGAAGAGGGCCGCCGCGGCGCCGATACGAGTGGTGCGTGGGGGGAATCTCATGGGTTCATGATGACGCGCGTAGACGCGTTCATGTCAATGAGAGAGATGTGGATTTTCCCGGCAGGTCCGATGAGTTCTCGCGGCGTTAACCTGCTCCAACAGGAGCCGTTCGGGCTCCTGTTGGCATCCCGTCGACCGACTAGAAGGACCCGTACTCGGGGCGGCCCGCCAGGTCGTACGACTGGATGGAGACCCCCTTGCCGGTGACCGTGCCGCCCGCGTGCCCGAAGCGGGTGGGGACGGCACCCTCCACGAACAGCCGGCGCCCCTCGCCCAGCACGACGGGGAAGGTCAGCAGGTGCAGGG
The DNA here is from genome assembly GCF_002154615.1 of Streptomyces recifensis. NCBI lineage: Bacteria > Bacillati > Actinomycetota > Actinomycetes > Kitasatosporales > Streptomycetaceae > Streptomyces > Streptomyces recifensis. The sequence goes on along the minus strand of NZ_MUNH01000114.1, from coordinate 6,416 downwards.
TGTCGATCAGGCCGAGGTTCACCAGCGAGCGGACCAGCGCTCCGCTGCCGTGGATCTGCACCTCGCCGTCGGTGCGCTCCTTCAGCGCCTGGACCTCCTTGCCGAGGTCGCCGGAGAGCACCGTCGTCCCCGCCCACTCGGGGTTCGCGACGGTCGCGGAGACGACGTACTTCGGCAGCGCGTTCAGCTTGGCCGCGACCGGGTTCTCCGGGTCGGTCACCTTGGGCCAGTACCCGGCGAAGATGTCGTAGGTGTGGCGGCCGAGGAGGAAGGCACCGGCCCGGCCGAAGCTCTCCTCGACGAAGCCGCCGAACCCGTCGTCGGCGTACGGGAAGGTCCAGCCGCCCTGGCCGAAGCCGCCGCTGGTGTCCTCCTCGGGGCCGCCGGGAGCCTGGTAGACGCCGTCGAGCGAGACGAAGACGGTGGAGACGAGCTTGCCCATGAGGTGCCTTCTTCCGGGTGCGGGGTGCTGCTGTCAACGGTGCAGACCCCGCGCGGGACCGCAACTCATCGGTCCCCCCGTCCGCCTCAGCCGTCCAGCTCCCGGAACCGCGCCGCCAGGCGGCTCGCCCCGGCCTCGGTGAGCGAGCCGAAGAGGCGCAGCCGGGAGATCCCGCCGTCCGGATGGATGTCCACGCGCGCGTGCGTGCCGACGGCCGGCACCGGGAGCGGGAAGCGGTGGTTGGTGTCCGGCTGGAGCCGGGTGCGCGGCAGGATCTCGGTCCACTCCCCGCTCTCGCCGTCCCGCACCGACACCGACGCCCAGCCCGCGCTGTTGCCCTTCAGATACGCCGTGTCGATCTCCACCGCACGCACCAGCGCTTGTTCGGTCAGCCGGTACGTGATCCAGTCGTGGCCCCGGTCGCGGCGGCGCCGGGTCTCCCAGCCGTCGTCCATCCGCTGGGAGCGGCCCGGCCGTACGGTGTTGGCGGCCGGGGAGTAGAAGCGGTCCGAGGCGTCCTCGGCGCGGCCGCCGTTCTCCAGCGCGGCCACGTCGAAGGTGCCCAGCGTGGCCAGCCACTCCGGGTCCGGGACGATCTCGCCGTACGCGCGCAGCCGGGCGACACCACCGTCCGGGTGCTGGTTCAGCCGGAGGTGGGTGAAGCGCTGGGGTGCGGAGACGAGGAAGCCGTTCGCCGCGTGGCCGCCGACCGGGGTGACCGGGACGAGCGTCGTCCACTTCACGCCGTCGCCGAGCAGGTCCGCGGGAGACGGGTTGCCGGGCGCCGAGGTGGCTTCTACGGAGACGGCCTGCGGGTGGTTGCCCCGGAAGTGGGCGGTGTCGACGACGATCCCCCGGATCACACCGGGTGTGCCGAGGCGGATCAGCGCCCAGTCGTGGTCGTCGGCGCCCGGCCAGGGGTCCTCGGCGCTCGGGCCGCGCCGGCGGCGGGTCTCCCAGCCGTCCATGATCTTGCCCTTGTGGCCGAAGCGGCCGGGCTCGAACTCCGCCCTGTGGGGCAGCAGCAGGTTCTCCCGCTCGGCGAAGAACTCGTCGTTGGCGGCGATCACCCCGGCCCCCAGGCGCCGGTCGGCGAGGTCGGGGTGGTGGGTGAAGGGAAAGTCGGCGGTGCGGTAGTCGGCATAGGGGTCGCCGCCGCCGTAGGGAGCCGCGTCGCCGGTGAAGCGGGGCGGGTCGGAGGGTTGCTGCGCCGTCACGGTGATCGGGGGTCCTCTCGGCAGGGGTACGGGGCTCAGCCGGTACGGGTGAGCAGGCGGCCTTTCGGCTCGGTGAACTCGCCCTCGCCGTAGATCCGCCGGCCGCGCAGCCAGGTGGACCTCACCACGCCGTGCAGGGTCTTGCCGGCGTACGCGGTGACCGGGTTGCGGTGGTGGAGGCGGGCGGGGTCGACGGTGAAGGTGTCCTCCGGGGCGAGGACGGCGAAGTCGGCGTCGCGGCCCGGCGCGATGGCGCCCTTGCGGCCGAGACCGGCGAGGGCCGCGGTGCGGGCGGACATCCACCGCACCACGTCGGTCAGTTGGTGCCCGCGCTCACGTGCCTCGGTCCAGATCGCGGGGAGGCTGAGCTGGAGGCCGGAGATGCCGCCCCAGGCGGTGGCGAAGTCCGGCGTCTTGAGGTCGGCGGTGGAGGGCGAATGGTCGGTGACGACGCAGTCGATCGTGCCGTCCGCGAGCGCCTGCCAGAGCAGGTCCCGGTTGGCGGCCTCGCGGATGGGCGGGCAGCACTTGAACTCACTGGCCCCGTCCGGGACTTCCTCGGCGCTCAGGGTGAGGTAGTGCGGACAGGTCTCCACGGTGACGCGGACGCCGTCGGCGCGGGCGGCGGCGATGATCGGGAGGGCGGCGGCGGAGGAGAGGTGGAGTACGTGCACACGGGCCTTCAACCTTCGGGCCAGGTTCAGCAGTTGGGCGATGGCGTCCGTCTCGGCCGCGTGCGGGCGGGAGGCGAGGAAGCCCGCGTACGCAGGTCCCGCGGGGGCGTCCGTGAGGCGGGAGGGGTCTTCGGCGTGCACGATGAGCAGGCCGTCGAAACCGGCGATCTCGCCAAGAGAGCGCGCCAGTTGGGCGCCGTCCAGGTGCGGGAACTCCTCCACGCCGGACGGGGAGAGAAACGCCTTGAAGCCGAACACCCCGGCCTCGTGCAGCGGGCGAATGTCATGGACGTTGCCGGGCAGAGCACCGCCCCAGAAGCCGACGTCGACGTGGGTGCGGCCCTGTGCCGCCTCCCTCTTGATGCGCAGGTGGTCGACCGTGGTCGTCGGCGGAAGAGAGTTCAGCGGCATGTCGACGAGGGTGGTGACACCCCCCGCCGCCGCGGCCCGGGTCGCCGTCCAGAACCCCTCCCACTCGGCCCGGCCGGGGTCGTTGACGTGCACGTGCGTGTCGACCAGCCCGGGCAGCAGCGCGTCCTCCCCCAGGTCGACGGCCTGGACCCCCGCGTCGTACGGCAGCACGGCCTCGATCGTCCCGCCGACGACGGTGACCGTCGCGGCCCGCACCCCCTCCGGGGTGACCACCCGCGTGGAACGCAACGCCAGCTCGACGTCGTCGGACACCCGAACCCCTCTCAGCCGTTCACGCCCAGGAAACGGTATTAACACCCATGTAACGGACTTCAACGTTCTGTTGAAGGAGTCTCGCCGCCCGCGCCGGCACGAGTCAAGGGTGCCAGCCGCCGACGCCGCGGGGCCTGAGCGGACGAGGGGGTGTTCACCCGCGGGGCGGCCGCAGCTGTCCGTCGGTCCTGGCCCCGCTGACCGGCGCGCCCGCGCGGCCGCCGACGGCGTACGCGGGCCAGCCGCCGCACCGCGCTGACCGTCCGAATACCGGATACGGCCCGCGGTCCGCACCCGCGGCCGCAGGCCCGGGTGCCCCCGCGCCTGCCCACATCCCGGCATCCTGGTCCCATGACATCCGACCAGGCCCCCCGCCACCCCGGAGTCGCCGGGCTCCTGCTCGCCGCGGGAGGTGGGCGGGGGCTGGGCGGGGGGCCCAAGGCGCTGCTGCGGCATGACGGGGCACTGCTCGTGGAGCGGGCCGCCCGTGCGCTGTGGGACGCCGGGTGTGCCCGCGTGCACGTGGTGCTTGGCGCGGGGGCCGAAGAGGTGCGCGGGCGAGCCGAGTTGAGCGGGTGCGTGCTCGTGGACAACCCCGGCTGGGGCGAGGGGATGGGGTCCTCCCTGCGGGCCGGGCTTCGCTCTCTCGTGGGTACGGACGTACACGGCGCTCTCGTGAGCCTCGTTGATCAGCCGGGTATCGGGCCCGAGGCGTACGCACGGGTGCTGGACGCCTTCACCGGCGAGGCCTCCCTCGTGTCGGCCGCGTACGACGGCGGGCGCGGGCACCCCGTGCTGCTCGGGTCCGCCCACTGGGCCGGTGTGGCCGAGGCCGCGCGGGGTGACCGGGGGGCGCGGGAGTATCTGCGGGAGCACTCCGCCGAGATCCGGCTCGTGGAGTGCGGGGACGTGGCCGAGGCCTACGACATCGACACCGGGGCCGACCTCGGCAGGCTGCGCCCCGGCGGGGCCCATTGAGGTTCGGCGATCAGGAAATTACGCTGCCCAGTCCGACCAGCCCGCCACGGAGGAAGTGACCGCTCATGTCCGCACCCGCGTCCCCGCCGGTCGTCGTCGACGCCGAGCCGCTCCCCCGGCAGGAGGAGGTCCTCACCGGCCCGGCGCTGGACTTCCTCGCGGAGCTGCACCGGCGGTTCACCCCGCGCCGGAACGAACTCCTGGCCCGCCGGGCCGAGCGCCGCGCGGAGATCGCCCGGACCGGCACGCTGGACTTCCTCCCCGAGACGGCCGGGGTGCGGGCCGACGACTCCTGGCGGGTGGCCCCCGCGCCGCCCGCTCTGCAGGACCGCCGGGTGGAGATCACCGGCCCGGCCGACCGCAAGATGACGGTCAACGCGCTCAACTCCGGTGCCAGGATCTGGCTCGCCGACTTCGAGGACGCCTCCTCCCCCACCTGGGAGAACGTGATTCTCGGCCAGCTCAACCTGATGGACGCCTACGCCGGCCGCGTCGACTTCACCGACGGCCGCACCGGTAAGTCGTACGCGCTGCGCCCGCAGGAGGAGCTCGCGACGGTCGTGATGCGGCCGCGCGGCTGGCACCTGGACGAGCGGCACCTCCAGGGAGCCGACGGCGAGCCCGTTCCGGGCGCCCTGGTCGACTTCGGCCTGTACTTCTTCCACAACGCCGCCCGCCTGCTGGAGCTGGGCAAGGGCCCGTACTTCTACCTGCCCAAGACGGAGTCCCATCTCGAAGCCCGGCTGTGGAACGACGTGTTCGTGTTCGCGCAGGACCATCTCGGCATCCCGCAGGGCACCGTACGGGCCACCGTACTGATCGAGACGATCACGGCCGCGTACGAGATGGAGGAGATCCTCTACGAACTGCGTGAGCACGCCTCCGGGTTGAACGCGGGACGCTGGGACTACCTGTTCTCCATCGTGAAGAACTTCCGTGACGGTGGCCCGGAGTTCGTACTGCCGGACCGCAATTTGGTCACGATGACGGCACCGTTCATGCGCGCGTACACCGAACTCCTCGTCCGCACCTGCCACAAGCGGGGCGCGCACGCGATCGGCGGTATGGCGGCCTTCATCCCGTCCCGCAGGGACGCCGAGGTCAACAAGGTGGCGTTCGAGAAGGTGCGGGCGGACAAGGACCGCGAGGCGGCCGACGGCTTCGACGGCTCCTGGGTGGCCCACCCGGACCTGGTGCCCATCGCCATGGAGTCCTTCGACAAGGTGCTCGGCGACCGCCCGCACCAGAAGGACCGGCTGCGTGAGGACGTCCACGTGAAGGCGGCCGACCTGATCGACATCGGCTCGCTGGACGCGAAGCCGACCTACGCGGGGCTGGTCAACGCGGTACAGGTCGGCATCCGGTACATCGAGGCGTGGCTGCGCGGCCTCGGCGCGGTGGCCATCTTCAACCTGATGGAGGACGCGGCCACCGCCGAGATCTCCCGCTCGCAGATCTGGCAGTGGATCAACGCGGGCGTCGAGTTCGAGAACGGCGAGCGCGCCACCCCCGAGCTGGCCCGCAGGCTGGCGGCGGCCGAACTGGAGGCGGTGCGGGCGGAGATCGGCGCGGAGGCTTTCGCGGCAGGCCACTGGCAGGAGGCGCACGACCTGCTGCTGACGGTGGCGCTGGACGAGGAGTACGCCGACTTCCTCACTCTGCCGGCCTACCGGCACCTCACCGGCTGAACACGCTCACTTCTCGGAGTGGCCGAGGGACCGCTCAGGCGCCACCCGGTCCCGCACCAGCCGCTTGACCGCCGTGGGCTCGGGAAAGCCCTGCTCACGGCGGTCCCAGACCGGCTCGCCGTCCACCCTGACGACGAAGACGCCGCCGGTGCCGGGCTTGAGCGCGAGGGTTTCCAGCTCGGTCTCGAAGGTCGTGAGCAGCTCCTGCGCCAGCCAGGCCGCGCGGGGCAGCCAGCGGCACTGGGTGCAGTACTCGATCTCGACGCGGTGACTCACAAAGATCCCTTCATCCCAGGTGTACCGACCAGTCCTGTTCCGCCGCCGGGCGTCCGTGCAGGTCGGGGACCCGCTTGAGCCAGTCCGGGCGCCCGCGCTGGGACCGCTCGGCGCGGGCGGCCTCCTCGGCGGCGAGTTCCGCGCGGTCGGGGAAGTCGGTGGGCAGCCACTCGGCGGAGAGCCGGGCGCGGGCCAGGAGATGGTCGACGTAGGCGGCTCGGGCGTCGTCGGGGGTAGCGAAGGCGGGGTCGTCGGTGAGCCAGGCGTCGGGCACCTCGGCGAGGATGCCGCGCAGCAGTTCCTCGGTGACCTTGGGGGCCAGCTCGGCGTCGGCGGCGTGCACGTCGGGGCCGTACTGGCCGAGCGCGTGGTGGCGGAAGTCGTACCTGCGACCGGGGTTCATGGTGTCCCAGCGGTGGTGGAAGACGAGGGCGGCGCCGTGGTCGATGAGCCACAG
>NZ_MUNH01000113.1:0-16485 GCF_002154615.1 Streptomyces recifensis | reverse complement strand
CGGACGCCGAGGCCGCCGCCGTCGCCGCCTCGCTGGAGCCGTACCTGTCGACGCTCGGCGCGGACCGGCTGCCGCTGCTCGCGCGGTACGCGGTGCAGGACGTCGCCTTCCGTGTCGTCGGCACCGGCAGTGTGGGCACCCGGTCCTACGTCGTGCTGCTCCTCGACCATCGAGGTGAGCCGCTCGTCCTCCAGGTGAAGGAGGCCCGGCCCTCCGCGCTCGCCCCGCATCTGGCCACCGCGGGCTTCCCGGTGCCGCCCGCCGAGCACGAGGGGCGGCGCGTGGTGCTGGGGCAGAAGCGGATGCAGGTGGTCAGCGACATATTGCTGGGCTGGACCACGGTCGACGAACGGGGCTACCAGGTGCGGCAGTTCCGCAACCGCAAGGGCAGCGTCGACCCGGCCGCCCTCGCGCCGGACCAGGTGGACGACTACGGCCGGATGACCGGCGCCCTGCTGGCCCGCGCCCACTCCCACAGCGCCGACCCCCGCCTCATCGCCGGATACTGCGGCAAGAACGAGGAACTGGACGACGCCGTGGCCGACTTCGCCACCGCCTACGCCGACCTCACCGAGGCCGACCACGCGCGACTGGTGGAGGCGGTGCGGTCCGGGCGGATCGCGGCCGAGACGGGGGTGTGAGCGGGGATGCGGGGACAAGAGGGGAGGCCGTCGTGGTGGGGAAGAGGGTGTCCGGAGTGCTGAGATGAAGTACGTCGAACTGCGCGGCGGTGGCAGCGAGGAGCCCGTGCTCGCCGACCCCGGCCCCTATCTCGCGCAGCTGCCCGGCATCGCCGCCGGACTGCCGCCCGGCGCGCGTGCCTTCGCCACCGACCCGGCGCACTACGACCCCGAGGCCAAGCGGTGTGTCCGCGACCTGCTGCCCACGCGGGTGAAGCGCACGGCCGACGGTGATGTCGAGATCCGCTTCCGGCACAACTGCTTCCGGCACGAGGAGGACCTGCTGGTCCGCTACACCGGTGTGTCCGACTTCCAGTCGGATGTGCTGGACGTGTGCGATCCGGCCTCGCTGGGCGATGTGATCCTGGACGAGATCCTGCCGCTGCCGGGTGGCTGTACTCATGAGGTGGCCTGCCGTCCCGGCCGACTGGTGGTGGCGTGCCGGGATCTGGTGGCCGAGTGGGTGCCGGCTGCCTGCCCGGAGACGGGTTCGTAGGCGGGATGGCGAGTTGGGGCGGTCGTTCCGTTCCGTCGCGGTAGGGCCTTGTGGGCGTGGCCTAGGCTGGTCGGGTGACGACCCCGGAAGCTGAGCAGACCGAGCAGTCCCAGTCGCCGCGGCCCGAGGAACGGCTGGAAAAGGCCGTCCGGGCCGCCGAGCAGGCGCTGATCGACTTCGAGATCGCCGTGGAGACCTTCCGCGTCGAGGTCGAGAACTTCGCCCGGCTGCACGAACAGCGGCTCGGCCCGCTCTACGCCCGCATCGAGGAGCTGGACGCCTCGATCGCCGAGGCGCGGGCCGCCCGTACCCAGGACCCCGAGGACATCCGGCGCGCCGCCGAGGCCCGCGCCAACCTGTCACCCATCCCCGGTGTCGAGGAACTGCTGCACGGCTGGATGGACGGCCAGGGGCTGTTCCCCGAGGCCACCGCGATGCTCACCGACCAGCCGGTGCGGCCGCCGGCGCGGGTGCGGCCCAGCGAGGAGGTCCGCAAGCTGTACCGGGACCTCGCCCGCAAGGCCCACCCCGACCTGGCCCAGGAGAACGACGAGCGCACCCGCCGCGAGGAGTTCATCACCCGCGTCAACGCGGCCTACGCCCGCGGTGACGAGGCCCTGCTGCGGGAACTCGCCGCGGAGTGGGCCGCCGGCCCGGTGCCGCCCGAGCGGCAGCCCAGTCCCAGCGACGAGCTGTACGCCCGCCTGGAATGGCTGGCCCAGCGCAAGGAACTCCTCACCCTGGTCGCGCGGGAACTGGAGAACGGGGCCATCGCCGGCATGCTCCGTCTCGCCCCGGACGACCCCGACAGCCTCCTCACCGAGATCGCCGAGCGGCTGCACGGCGACATCGCCCGCCGCGAGTCCGACCTCGCGGCGCTGCTGACGCAGGAGTGAGGCCCCCGCGTCGTACGCGGCGCTTCGGGTAGCGTCGGGGGCATGAGTTTCGGAGCTGGTGTTCCCACGGTCGAGGTCACGGACCTCAAGGACGGCGATTTCCTGCTGGACGTCCGCGAGGACGACGAGTGGCAGGCCGGTCATGCCGAGGGGGCGCTGCACATCCCGATCAGCGAGTTCGTCGCCCGCTACGGCGAGCTGACCGAGGCCGCCCCCCAGGACGGCCGGGTCAACGTCATCTGCCGCTCCGGCGGCCGCTCCGCCCAGGTCACCATGTATCTCGTCCAGCAGGGCATCGACGCGGTGAACGTCGACGGCGGCATGAAGCACTGGGAGGCCGCGGGGCGCCCGGTGGTCACGGATGCGGGGCAGGCCGGGGTTGTGATCTAGCGGGTGCCGCCAGGACCGGGGGCACGGCTATGACGGTCGTGCCGAAGGCGTACGAGGACGGCCTGCGTGGTCTCCTCAACGCGTGGGACCCGCTCGACGTCGCCGAGGACGTGCAGGACGAGTACGACTGCATGCTCGGCCGGCTGTTCCTGTTGCTCCGGACCGGGGCGGACCAGCCGCGGATCGACGGGTTCCTGCGCGACGATCTGACGCACCACTTCGGGCTCGATCCGCGGTTCCTGGGCACGGAGTCGATGGCCGCCCGTCTGCGCGCATGGTGGGACGGCGCCGCCTCGCATCACGACGCCTGACCCCCGGCCCGCTCACCGGTCGAAGTCCACCTCCACCTTCTCTGTCATGGGGTGGGACTGGCAGGCGAGGACGTAGCCGGCTTCGGTTTCCTCGGGTTCGAGGGCGAAGTTGCGGTCCATGCGGACTTCGCCGGTGACCAGGAAGGCGCGGCAGGTGCCGCAGACGCCGCCCTTGCAGGCGTAGGGCGCGTCGGGGCGGTTGCGCAGGACGGTGTCCAGGAGGGATTCGCCCTGCTGGGCCGGCCAACTGCCGCCGCGGCCGTCGAGGCGTGCGGTGACCGTGCTGTGGGCGGCCGCCGGGGCGGTGGCGGCCGGGGCGGTGCCGCCGTCCACGTGGAAGATCTCCTGGTGGATGCCGGAGCGGTCCACGCCGAGACCGCGCAGGGCTCGTTCGGCGTCCTCCACCAGACCGTGGGGGCCGCACAGGAACCAGCCCCTCACCTGGTCCACCGGCAGCAGCGCGGGCAGCAGGCCGGTGAGCCGGTCCCGGTCGAGGCGGCCGGAGGGCAGGCCCGCCTGCTGTTCCTCGCGGGAGAGCACCGTGACCAACTGGAACCGCTCGGGGTAACGGTCTTTCAGGTCGGCCACGTCCTCCAGGAACATGGTCGAGGCGGCCGTACGGTCGGCCCGGATGAGGCAGAACCGTGCGCCCGGTTCACGGGCCAGCAGCGTGGCGGCGATCGACAGCACCGGGGTGATGCCGCTGCCGCCGACGACGGCCGCGAAGAGACCCGGCGCCGGGTCCAGGGTGAAGCGCCCGGCCGGGGTCATCACCTCCAGCTCGTCCCCGGCAGCGATCTCCTTGAACGCGTACGTCGAGAACGCGCCCCCGTCGACCAGCCGCACCCCCACCCGAAGCGTGCCCGGGCCGGGCCCGGCCGGGTCGGGGGCCGGGGAACAGATCGAGTAGGTGCGGCGGATGTCCCCGCCGTCCACGCGGCGGCGCAGGGTGAGGTGCTGGCCCGGCTTGTGCCGGTACTCCTCGCGCAGCTCGGGCGGCACGGTGAAGGTGACGGCGACCGAGTCGTCGGTCAGCCGGTCGATCTCGGCCACCCGGAGCCGGTGGAAGCGTGCCATCACAGCTCCTTGAAGTGGTCGAAGGGTTCACGGCAGGCGAGGCACCGGCGCAGCGCCTTGCAGGCCGTGGAGGAGAAGCGGCTCAGCAGCTCGGTGTCGGCGGAGTCGCAGTGGGGGCAGCGGATGGCCTCCGGCGCCGCCTCGGTCTCCGTTTCTCCGGCGGTCCCGGTGCGGGTCGGGCCCAGGGTGAGGACGACCGGTCCCGCGAGGTGCTGGGTGCGGGGCGGGGCTATTCCGGACTGCTGGAGCTTGCGGCGGCCCTCGGGGGTGATGTCGTCCGTGGACCAGGCCGGGGTGAGGACCGTGCGGACGGTGACCTCCCGCATGCCGTGGGCGCGCAGGACCTGCTCTATGTCCGCGCGCATCGTCTCCACCGCCGGGCAGCCGGTGTAGGTCGGGGTGAGGTCGACCTCGACCGCGCCGGTGCCCGTGAGGTGGACCGCGCGCACGACGCCCAGCTCGTGCAGGGTGAGCACGGGGAGTTCGGGGTCGGGCACCGAGCCGGCCAGCTCCAGCAGCTCGGTCTCCAGCGCGGTTGCGGTCACCATGACGCCCCCGGATGGCTGCGGTGCAGGTGCTGCATCTCGGCGAGCATCCGCCCGAACGGCTCGGTGTGGAGCCCCTGCCGGCCCGCACCCGCCGCCCACGCGCCCGTGCGGGGACCCTCGGGCACGGCCAGGGTGGCACGCCCGAGCACGTCCGTGACGGAGGTGAGCCAACTCGCCTCCAGGCCTGCCCAGTCGACGTCCACGCCGGGGATCGGCTGGAACATCTCACCGGTGAAGCGCCACAGCGCGTCGCAGGCGCGGCTCATCCGGTCGTGGCTGAGGTCGGTGCCGTCGCCGAGGCGCACGGTCCACTGCTCGGCGTGGTCGCGGTGGTAGGCGACCTCCTTGACCGCCTTGCCGGCGAGCGGCTGGAACGGGCCTTCGTGGGCGGCGAGTTCGGCGTACAGAAGGTGTTGATAGGTGGAGAAGTAGAGCTGCCGGGCGATGGTGTGCGCGAAGTCGCCGTTCGGCTGCTCCACCAACTGGAGGTTGCGGAAGGCGCGTTCCTCGCGGAGGTAGGCCAGCTCGTCCTCGTCGCCGGTCATGGAGAGCAGCACGCGGGCCTGGCCGAGCAGATCGAGCGCGATGTTGGCGAGGGCGACCTCCTCCTCCAGCACGGGCGCGTGTCCGGCCCACTCCCCGAGGCGGTGGGAGAGCACCAGGGCGTCGTCGCCGAGGGCCAGGGCCGCGGTGGTGGGGACGGTGGCGGTCACAGGTGCTTCACCCCTTCCGGGATCTCGTAGAAGGTCGGGTGCCGGTAGGGCTTGTCGGCGGAGGGCTCGAAGAACGGGTCCTTCTCGTCTGGCGAGGAAGCGGTGACGGCGCTGGCCGGGACGACCCAGACGGAGACGCCCTCGCCGCGCCGGGTGTAGAGGTCACGGGCGTTGCGCAGGGCCAGCTCCGCGTCGGGGGCGTGCAGGCTCCCGGCGTGGGTGTGGGAGAGGCCGCGGCGGGAGCGGACGAAGACCTCCCACAGGGGCCAGTCGGTGTGGGTCATGCGCGCGTCGCTCCTGTCCGGCCGGTGCTCCCGGCGTGTTTGGCCGCGTGGGCGGCGGCCGCTTCCCTGACCCAGGCGCCCTCGTCGTGTGCGCGGCGGCGCTGGGTGATGCGCTGTTCGTTGCAGGGGCCGTTGCCCTTGAGTACTTCCTTGAACTCGGTCCAGTCGATGGCGCCGAAGTCGTGGTGCCCGCGCTCCTCGTTCCACTTCAGGTCCGGGTCGGGGAGGGTGAGGCCGAGGGACTCGGCCTGGGGGACGGCTATGTCGACGAAGCGCTGGCGCAGTTCGTCGTTGGAGTGGCGCTTGATCTTCCACTCCATGGACTGGGCCGAGTGCTGGGACGAGTCGTCGGGCGGCCCGAACATCATCAGTGAGGGCCACCACCAGCGGTCGACGGCGTCCTGCGCCATGGCGTGCTGCTCGGGGGTGCCCTTGCTCAGGGCGAGCAGCAGTTCGTACCCCTGGCGCTGGTGGAAGGACTCCTCCTTGCAGATGCGGACCATCGCGCGGGCGTACGGGCCGTAGGAGCAGCGGCACAGCGGGACCTGGTTGGTGATCGCGGCGCCGTCCACCAGCCAGCCGATGGCACCCACGTCGGCCCAGGTCAGGGTGGGGTAATTGAAGATCGAGGAGTACTTCTGGCGGCCGCTGTGCAGCTTGTCGAGCAGCTCCTCGCGGCTGGTGCCGAGGGTTTCGGCGGCGCTGTAGAGATAGAGGCCGTGGCCCGCCTCGTCCTGGACCTTGGCCATCAGGATCGCCTTGCGGCGCAGGCTGGGGGCGCGGGTGATCCAGTTCGCCTCGGGCTGCATGCCGATGATCTCGGAGTGCGCGTGCTGGGCGATCTGGCGGACGAGGGTGGCGCGGTAGGCGTCCGGCATCCAGTCGCGTGGCTCGATGCGCTCCTCGGCGGCCACCGCCGTGTCGAAGGCGTGCTGGTGTGCCGCGATGTCCGCGGTGGCGCCGGGTGCGCCGTCCGCGGGTGTGCGGTCCGTGCGAGGCGCGGCTGCTGTGGCCATGCGGTCCCCCTGACCTAGGACTCTGCCGGAAACACGCCCCGACCGATCGTTCGGTTCGTGCGTGTCAATGGTGTGCCGGGGCGTCGTCGGGTGTCAACCGCTGTGGACAACGCCGTGCGGTGCCTGTGGAAAACCACCGTGGCCGGTCTGCGTCCCCGGCGATGCCGGGCCGGTGTGCGGCGGCCCCGGCCGCGTCTCGAAGGCCGGGGCCGGGGCTGCGCGGGGTGGGTGGGGCTGAGTACCGTTCCGTGCGGGTGCCAAGCGGAAGCAAAGGCGTCCGAGGACCAGGGGGCGCCCACGACGGGCGCGTCGATGCCGGAGCGGAAGCGGGACGGGGCGGGGATGGACGCGTACGACGAGGAGCCGGAGGCCCTGAACGGGCCGGACGGCCCGGCCGGGGCGCGTCGCGCGGGCGGCCCCGGCACACCGGGCGAGGACACGGGGCCCGAGGGCACCGGACCCACGGTTACCCGAACCGAAGACACTGGAGGCGACGGCGCCCGGGAGCCGGCCCGGCCCACCGGCCTCGCCGCCCTCTCCCCCCGCTACCGCCTCGTCGCGGGCGGCGCGCTCGCGGTCGTGGCGACCGTCGCCGCCGTGCACCTGGGCATGGTGTTCCTGAGCCTCGCCCCCGCCAACACCGTGAGCAAGCGGCATGCCAAGGCGGTGGAGGCATGGGTGTACCCGGAGTTCGAGCAGAACTGGAAGCTGTTCGCGCCCAACCCGCTGCAGCAGAACGTCGCCGTACAGGTCCGCGCCCAGATCCGGGGCGAAGGCGGTGACCTGCGCACCACCGGCTGGACCGACCTGTCCGCCGAGGACGGCGCCGCCATCGACGGCAACCTGCTGCCCAGCCACACCCAGCAGAACGAGCTGCGCCGCGCCTGGGACTTCCTCGGCACCACCCACGGCACCGACAACCGGCCCGTGGGTGTGCGCGGGGCGCTCTCCGAGCAGTACGTGCGCCGGATAGTGGTGCTGCGTCTGCGGCGGGACGCGGGCCTCGACCGCGCCGGAACCATCGAGCGCGTGCAAGTGCGCTCCCGCACCGTCAACGTGCCCCCGCCCGGGTGGAGCCGGGAGAAGGTGTCCACCAGTCCCGCTTACCGTGTGCTGCCCTGGTGGACGGTGACCGGTGACGAGACCGAGGCGGGTGCCCGATGAACCGGCTCTCCCAGACCTTCGCCCGGGGCGTCGAACGCGTCACCGGCGCGGCCCTCGGCCCGTACCAGAGTGCTGTGATCCGGATCGGATTCGCCGGGACCTGGCTGCTCTTCCTGCTGCGCGAGTTCCCGCACCGCCAGGAGCTGTACGGGCCGGCCGGGCCCTGGAGCTGGAACCTGGCCCACCAGCTCATCGCCGACAACCACGCCTTCACCGTGCTGATGTGGTCGGACAGTCGGCTCTGGTTCGAGGTCTGCTACCTCCTCGCTGTCCTGGCCAGTGCCGCGCTGCTGGTCGGCTGGCGCACCCGGACCGCCGCCGTGCTGTTCATGGTGGGGGTGCTCTCGCTCCAGAACCGCAGCGTGTTCATGGGGGACGGCGGCGACAACGTGCTGCACCTGATGTCCCTCTACCTGGTCTTCACCCGCTGCGGGCAGGTCTGGTCGCTGGACGCGCGCCGGGCCGGGCGCGAGGATGCGGCACGCGCGCGGGGGGAACGCGTTCCCCCCGACCGGGTGGGCCCCGTGCTGTGGGCGCTGTCCGGCGCGGTGCTGGTCACGGCCGTGGCGACCGGCCGGTTCGGCGGCGGCTGGCTGGTGCCGGCGCTGCTGTGGGCGTCCTGGGCCGGGCTCGGCCTGTGGTGGGCGGCGGGCCGCTGGACGCGGTCGCGGCAGCCCCGGATGCTGCTCGACGTGCTGGCGAACGTGCTGCACAACGCCGGTCTCGCCGTGATCATGGCCGAGGCGTGTCTGATCTACGCCACGGCCGGCTGGTACAAGATCCAGGGCTCGCGCTGGCAGGACGGCACCGCCGTGTACTACCCGCTGCACCTGGACTACTTCTCGCCCTGGCCCGCCCTCGCCGACCTGATGTCCGCCAGCGGCGTCCTCATGATGATCGTGACCTACGGAACGGTCATGGTGCAGGTCGCCTTCCCCTTCACCCTGTTCAACCGGCGCGTGAAGAACGTCCTGCTGGTGCTGATGATGACCGAGCACGCGGTGATCGCCGTCGTCCTCGGGCTGCCCTTCTTCTCGCTCGCGATGATCACGGCGGACGCCGTCTTCCTGCCCACCGCCTTCCTGTTGCTCCTCGGCGGCTGGGCCGCACGCGCGCGTGGACGGCTGATACGGCGCGGCGGGACGGGCCGGGTGCCCCCGCCCCGCGCCCCGGAGGAGTCCACCGCCGGACACGTAGGGTTCAGGGCATGACCGACCCCCTGAACCGCTGGCGCGAGCGCGCCGGGGACGCCGTGCTGCTGGACGGCTTCCACGCCCTCAAGCACGCGCTGCGCTTCGGGGCCGAGGTGCCCGTGGCGGTCACCACCGACCGGGAGGCCACGCTGGCACTCGCCGGTGAACTCGCCGGGGACGTCCGGGACCCGCTGGACGCGCTGCTGACGGAGGTGCCCCGGGTGGTGTACGCCTCCCTGGTGCCCCGCCCGCACCCGACCGGCGTGGCCGCGCTCGCCGTACGGCCGTCCCGCGAGGCCAACCTCAAGGCGCTGGCCCACCGGCCGCGCACCGCGCCCGTGGTGGTGCTGGACGAGCCGCGCAACCTCGGCAACGCGGGTGCGGTGATCCGGCTGGCCGCCGGGTTCGGCGCGACCGGGGTCGTCACCACCGGCACCCTGGACCCCTGGCACCCCACCGTGGTGCGCGGCGGGGCGGGGCTGCACTTCGCCACCGGCGTGGAGCGCCTCGGCGTCGACGAGCTGCCCGCCGGGCCGCTGTTCGCCCTCGACCCCGAGGGCGACGACATCCGGCGGGTCGAGCTGCCCGACGACGCGGTACTGGCGTTCGGCTCGGAGCGCAGCGGGCTCTCGGCGCCGCTGCGGGCCCGCGCCGACCGGCTGCTGTCGCTGCCCATGCGGCCGCAGGTCTCCAGCTACAACCTGGCCACCAGCGTGGCCATGACGCTGTACCACTGGAGCCTGGGCACCGCCTGAGCCCCGTGCCTACGCCTCCTTGCGGACCTCCACCACGCGGAAGCGGTTGGCCACGTACGCGCCGTCGGTGAGGGCCGCGTTCGCCGCCGGGTTGCCGCCGGAGCCGTGGAAGTCGGAGAAGGCGGCGGTCTGGTTGACGTACACCCCGCCGGTCAGGTTCAGGGAGAGCTGGGCGGGCTCCTCCAGGCAGACCTCCTCGATGGCCCGGGCGACCTCAGGGTCGGTGGTGTGGGCCCCGACCGTCATGGCGCCCTGCTCGCGGATGGTGCGCCGCAGCAGGTCCACCGCGTCGGCGACCGAGTCGACGGCCACCGCGAAGGACACCGGGCCGAAGCACTCGCCGAGGTAGGCGGCCTCGTCGTCCGGCTTGGCGGCGTCCAGCTTCACGATCACCGGGGTGCGTACGACCGCGTCCGGGAAGTCCGGGTTGGTGATCTCGCGGGAGGCCAGCGCGACCTCGCCGAGGTCGGCGGCGGCCTCCAGGCGGGCCTTCACGTCCGGGTTGACGATGGCGCCCAGCAGGGCGTTGGCGCGGGCGTCGTCCCCGAGGAGGCCGTCGACCGCGCGGGCGAGGTCGCCGGTCACCTCGTCGAAGGACTTGTGGCCCTCATTGGTGCTGATGCCCTCGCGCGGGATCAGCAGGTTCTGCGGGGTGGTGCACATCTGCCCGCTGTACAGGGAGAGCGAGAAGGCGAGATTCGCCAGCATGCCCTGGTAGTCGTCGGTGGACTGCACGATCACCGTGTTGACGCCGGCCTTCTCCGTGTAGACCTGCGCCTGGCGGGCGTTGGCCTCCAGCCAGTCGCCGAAGGCGGTGGAGCCGGTGTAGTCGATGATGCGGATCTCGGGACGGGTGGCGAGGGTCTTGGCGATGCCCTCACCGGCCCGCTCGGCGGCCAGTGCGACCAGGTTGGGGTCGAACCCGGCCTCGGCCAGCGCCTCGCGGGCCACCTGGACGGTGAGCGCGAGCGGGAGCACCGCGCGCGGGTGCGGCTTGACCAGGACCGCGTTGCCGGTCGCCAGGGAGGCGAACAGGCCCGGATAGCCGTTCCACGTCGGGAAGGTGTTGCAGCCGATCATCAGGGCGATGCCGCGCGGGACCGGCGTGAAGCTCTTGGTCAGCGTGAGCGGGTCGCGCTTGCCCTGCGGCTTGCTCCACTCCGCCGTCCCGGGCGTGCGGGTCTGCTCCGCGTACGCGTACGCCACTGCCTCCAGGCCGCGGTCCTGGGCGTGCGGGCCGCCTGCCTGGAACGCCATCATGAACGCCTGGCCGCTGGTGTGCATGACCGCGTGGGCGAACTCGTGGGTGCGGTCGCTGATCCGCTTCAGGATCTCCATACAGACCGCGGCGCGGGTCTCCGGCCCCGCGTCGCGCCAGGCGGCCTGCCCGGCGCGCATCGCGGGGAGCAGTACGTCGAGGTCGGCGTGCGGGTAGCTCACGCCGAGCTCGATGCCGTACGGCGAGACCTCGCCGCCCACCCAGTCGTCCGTGCCGGGCTGGTCCAGGTCGAGACGGGTGCCGAGGAGCGCGTCGAAGGCGGCCTTGCCCGCGCCCGCGTCCAGGCTGCCGTGCTCGCCGTAGGCCTTGGGGTGCTCGGGGTGGGGGGACCAGTACGCGCGGGTGCGGATCGCCTCGAGGGCCTGGTCGAGGGTGGGGCGGTGCTTGGCGATCAGCTCGTGTGCGGTCGGTCGGGCGGTCATCCTGGACCAACTCCTCGTCTGCGTGAACTCGTCATCGAGCTCGTGACCTGGGCGTTTGGAGAGACGGCAGGGTTGCGGCGGGCGCGGCCCGGGGAGCCTTCCGCCGGACGGTGGTGGGCTGCGGGCGGTCAGGGCTAGAGTAACCGAACGATCGGTCGGGACAAGGGGGTCCGCCGCATCTGTGGACAACGTCGTGCGGGAGGATCGCGCACATGACAGCTATCGACCTCAGCAGCCCCGTGGCCGTGGTCGGCACCGGCACCATGGGCCAGGGCATCGCCCAGGTCGCGCTGACCGCGGGCCACCCCGTCCTGCTCCATGACGCCCTGCCCGGACGCGCGCGGGAGGCCGCCGACGCCATCGGCGCGCGCCTCGACCGGCTCGTGGCCAAGGGCCGGCTCGGCGCGGACGAACGGGACGCGGCGCGCGCCCGGCTCACCCCCGTGGAGCACCTCGGTGAACTGGCCGGCTGCGCGCTGGTCGTGGAGGCCGTGCTGGAGCGGCTGGACGTCAAGCAGGAGCTGTTCCGGGAGCTGGAGGGGATCGTCTCCGAGGACTGCCTGCTCGCCACCAACACCTCCTCCCTGTCGGTGACCGCCGTCGGCGGCGCGCTCGCCTCCCCCGGCCGCTTCCTGGGCCTGCACTTCTTCAACCCGGCCCCGCTGCTGCCCCTGGTGGAGGTCGTCTCCGGGTACGCCACGGACGTCACGTCCGTCACGCGCGCGTACGAGACCGCCCGTGCCTGGGGGAAGACCCCGGTGGCCTGCGCGGACACCCCCGGCTTCATCGTCAACCGGATCGCCCGGCCCTTCTACGCCGAGGCGTTCGCCGTGCTGGAGGCCCAGGGCGCCGACCCGGCGACCATCGACGCGGTGCTGCGCGAGAGCGGCGGGTTCCGCATGGGCGCGTTCGAGCTGACCGACCTCATCGGGCAGGACGTCAACGAATCCGTCACCCACTCGGTGTGGAACTCCTTCTTCCAGGACGTCCGCTTCACGCCCTCGCTCGCCCAGCGCCGCCTGGTGGAGTCCGGCCGGCTCGGCCGCAAGAGCGGCCAGGGCTGGTACGACTACGCCGAGGACGCCGAGCGCCCGGAGCCGCACACCGCCGAGAAGGAGAAGCCGCCGGCGCACGTCACCGTGGAGGGCGACCTCGGCCCGGCGGCGGGGCTGCTCCCGCTGATCCGCGAGGCGGGCATCGCCGTCCACGAGGAGGACGAGGACCAGGGCAGCCGGCTGGCCCTGCCGAGCGGCGGCCAGCTGGTCCTCGCCGACGGTCAGACCGCCGTGGAGTTCCGGGACGTCGTCTACTTCGACCTCGCCCTCGACTACCGCGCCGCCACCCGGATCGCGCTCTCCGCCTCCCAGGACACCTCCGCGCGCACCCTCGCCGAGGCCATCGGCCTCTTCCAGGCGCTCGGCAAGGACGTCAGCGTCATCGGAGACGTGCCCGGCATGATCGTCGCCCGCACGGTGGCCCGGATCGTCGACCTCGCGCACGACGCCGTCGCCAAGGGCGTGGCCACCGAGGAGGATGTCGACACGGCGATGCGCCTGGGCGTCAACTACCCCCTCGGTCCCTTCGAGTGGAGCCGCAGGCTCGGCCGGAGCTGGGCCTACGAGCTGCTGGACGACCTGCATATGCGCGACCCCTCCGGCCGGTACGCGCCGTCCCTCGCGCTCTACCGCCACGCGTACGCCACCGACAAGCGGGAGGGCTCCTCATGACCACCGCCAAGCGCGACACGTACACCCCCGAGACCCTCCTCTCGGTCGCCGTGGGGGTGTTCAACGAGCGCGGCTACGACGGCACCTCCATGGAGCACCTCTCCAGAGCCGCGGGCATATCCAAGTCCTCGATCTACCACCACGTCAGCGGCAAGGAGGAACTGCTGCGCCGGGCCGTCAGCCGGGCGCTGGACGGGCTGTTCGCCATCCTGGACGAGGAGCACGCGCGCGTCGGGCGGCCGGTGGACCGGCTGGAGCACGTCGTGCGCCGCATGGTCGAGGTGCTCATGGCCGAGCTGCCCTATGTGACGCTGCTGCTGCGCGTCCGGGGCAACACCGAGGCGGAGCGGTGGGCGCTGGAGCGGCGCCGGGACTTCGACCACCGGGTGGCCGACCTGCTGCGGGCGGCCGCCGAGGACGGGGACGTGCGCGGCGACGTGGAGGTCCGGCTGGCGACCCGGCTGGTCTTCGGAATGATCAACTCGATCGTGGAGTGGTACCGGCCCGAGATTCGGGGGGCCAGCGGGCGCGAGGTGGCCGACGCGGTGGTGCGGCTGGTCTTCGCGGGGCTGCGCAGGGAGTAGGGACCACCGCGCGCGCAGGTCACGCGTCCGGCTCCAGGTCCTCCTCCTCGAACACCAGCAGCGTGCGGGTGCCCAGCACCTCGGGGATCGACTGGAGCCGGGTGAGCACCAGCTCGCGCAGCGCCCTGTTGTCCGGGGTGTGCACCAGCAGCAGCACGTCGAAGTCGCCGCCGACCAGCGCCATGTGGGACGCGCCGGGCAGGCGGCGAAGCTGTTCGCGGACCGTGCGCCAGGTGTTCTGGACGATGTTCAGCGTGATGTATGCCGAGGTGCCGTGCCCGGCCCGCTCGTGGTCGACGCGGGCGCCGAAGCCCCGGATCACCCCGTCCTCGACCAGCCGGTTGATCCGCGCGTAGGCGTTGGCGCGGGAGACGTGGACCCGCTCGGCGACCGAGCGTATGGAGGCGCGGCCGTCCGCCTGGAGGATCTTGAGGATGTCCTGATCTATGGCGTCCAGCGGGCGGGGCGGGGGCGCGCCGTTCGCCTCCACCGCCTGGGCCATTTGTTCAGGTGTCATGTCCCCCCGCTTCATCGCCGTGGACGTCCTGCATTCATTCCAGGCTGTGCAAAACCGTTTGTCCACAGCCTGAGGGGGCCAGTAGCCAAAATGCGCCGACGACCGAACAATCGGTAGGTGAGACGGGTCACAGCCGACCCGCCTCTCGTAGCCGCTCCCACGAGGAGGTGCCGTCATGACGGTCATGGAGCAGCGGGGCGCGTACCGGCCATCGCCGCCGCCCGCCTGGCAGCCCCGCACGGACCCCGCGCCGCTGCTGCCCGACGCCGAGCCCTATCGCGTTCTCGGCACCGACACGGCCGCCAAGGCCGACCCGGACCTGCTGCGCCGGCTCTACGCCCAGGTGGTCCGCGGCCGCCGCTACAACACGCAGGCGACCGCGCTGACCAAACAGGGCCGGCTCGCCGTCTACCCCTCCAGCACCGGACAGGAGGCGTGCGAGGTCGCCGCCGCCCTGGCCCTGGAGGAGCGCGACTGGCTCTTCCCCAGCTACCGCGACACCCTCGCCGTCGTCGCCCGGGGCGTCGACCCGGTGGAGACGCTCACCCTGCTGCGCGGCGACTGGCACAACGGCTACGACCCGCACACCCACCGCGTCGCCCCGCTCAGCACCCCGCTCGCCACCCAGTTGCCGCACGCCGTGGGCCTCGCGCACGCCGCGCGGCTCAAGGGGGACGACGTGGTCGCGCTCGCCATGGTGGGCGACGGCGGCACCAGCGAGGGCGACTTCCACGAGGCGCTGAACTTCGCCGCCGTCTGGCAGGCCCCGGTCGTCTTCCTGGTGCAGAACAACGGCTTCGCCATCTCCGTCCCGCTCGCCAAGCAGACCGCCGCGCCCTCCCTCGCCCACAAGGCGGTCGGGTACGGCATGCCGGGCCGCCTGGTCGACGGCAACGACGCGGTCGCGGTGCACGAGGTGCTCGCCGACGCGGTACGGCGCGCCCGCGAGGGCGGCGGCCCGACGCTGGTCGAGGCGGTGACGTACCGCGTGGAGGCGCACACCAACGCCGATGACGCGACCCGCTACCGCGAGGACGACGAGGTCGAGGCGTGGCGGCGGCACGACCCGGTCCAGCTCCTGGAGCGCGAGCTGACCGCGCGCGGGCTGCTCGACGGGGCGGCGATCGACGCGGTCCGGCAGGACGCCGAGGAGATGGCCGCCGACCTGCGGGAACGCATGAACCGGGACCCCCGGCTCGACCCGATGGACCTCTTCGACCACGTGTACGCCGAGCCGACCGCGCAGCTCCGCGAACAGCGCGCGCTGCTCGGGACCGAGCTGGCCGCCGAACAGGACGACCAGGAAGGCGACCCGCGATGACCACCGTCGCCGTCAAGCCCGCCACCATGGCGCAGGCCCTCACCCGCGCGATGCGCGACGCGATGGCCGCCGACCCCGCCGTCCATGTCATGGGCGAGGACGTCGGCACCCTCGGCGGTGTCTTCCGGGTCACCGACGGGCTCGCCGCCGAGTTCGGCGAGGACCGCTGCACGGACACTCCGCTGGCCGAGGCGGGCATCCTCGGCGCCGCCGTGGGCATGGCCATGTACGGCCTGCGGCCCGTGGTGGAAATGCAGTTCGACGCGTTCGCCTACCCGGCGTTCGAGCAGTTGATCAGCCATGTCTCCCGGATGCGCAACCGCACGCGGGGCCGCATGCCCCTGCCGATCACCGTGCGCGTCCCCTACGGCGGCGGCATCGGTGGCGTCGAGCACCACAGCGACTCCTCCGAGGCGTACTACATGGCCACCCCCGGCCTGCACGTCGTCACCCCGGCCACCGTCGCCGACGCCTACGGGCTGCTGCGGCAGGCCATCGCCTCCGACGACCCCGTGGTGTTCCTGGAGCCCAAGCGGCTCTACTGGTCCAAGGACGCCTGGAACGCCGACCACCCCACCGAGGTGGAGCCCATCGGGCGCGCGGTGGTCCGGCGCCCCGGCACCAGCGCCACCCTGATCACCTACGGGCCGTCCCTGCCGGTCTGCATGGAGGCCGCCGAGGCCGCCCGCGCCGAGGGCTGGGACCTGGAGGTCCTCGACCTGCGCTCGCTGGTGCCCTTCGACGACGAGACGGTCTGCGCCTCCGTCCGGCGCACCGGCCGCGCGGTCGTCGTGCACGAGTCCACCGGGTTCGGCGGTCCCGGCGGCGAGATCGCGGCCCGGATCACCGAGCGCTGCTTCCATCACCTGGAGGCACCGGTGCTGCGCGTGGCCGGGTTCGACCTGCCCTACCCGCCGCCGATGCTGGAGCGGCACCACCTGCCCGGTGTCGACCGCGTGCTGGACGCGGTGGCCCGTCTCCAGTGGGAGGCGGAGAACTGATGGCCCAGGTACTGGAGTTCAAGCTGCCCGACCTCGGTGAGGGGCTCACCGAGGCGGAGATCGTGCGCTGGCTGGTGGCCGTCGGTGACGTGGTCGCCGTCGACCAGCCGG
>NZ_MUNH01000112.1:0-32241 GCF_002154615.1 Streptomyces recifensis | reverse complement strand
CCCCCGCATCCTCCGGACCGCCGCCACCGCCCAGGCCCCCGATCGTCTGGCCCGGCATCTCCTCGCCGTCGCCGACGCTCTCCTGCCGCTTATCCCCGAGGTGCTCCCCGTAGGGGAGGAGAAACCCGGGGCCGCCCATCGCGCCCGGCTGGCGCTTGCCGAAGCCGCCGGGGCGGTGCTTGCCGGTGGCCTGTCCCTGCTCGGCATCGACGCACCCGAACACCTCTGAGAACAGAGAGCCACTCATGAGCCGTTCCGCCCACCCCGCCGGGCCCCGTCACGCCGATGTGCTGCCCGAGGGGCACTACTCGGCCCCGCCGGCCGACCTCAACTCCCTCGACCCCAAGGTGTGGGCCCACACCGTGCGCCGGGACGAGGACGGTGTCGTCAGCGTCGGCGGCCGCACCGTGACCGAGCTGGCGGAAGAGTTCGGCACGCCCGCGTACATCCTCGACGAGTCGGACTTCCGGGCCCGCGCCCGCGCCTGGCGGACCGCGTTCGGCACCGACGCCGACGTGTTCTACGCCGGCAAGGCGTTCCTCTCCCGCGCCGTCGTGCGCTGGCTGGACGAGGAGGGGCTGAACCTCGACGTCTGCTCCGGCGGCGAACTGGCCACCGCGCTGTCCGCCGGGATGGACCCCGCCCGCATCGCCTTCCACGGCAACAACAAGTCCGTCGAGGAGATCACCCGCGCCGTCGAGGCCGGCGTCGGCCGGATCGTGCTCGACTCCTTCCAGGAGATCGCCCGCGTCGCGCACATCGCGCAGGGGCTCGGCAAGCGGCAGCGGGTGCAGATCCGCATCA
Organism: Streptomyces recifensis; assembly: GCF_002154615.1. Lineage (NCBI taxonomy): Bacteria > Bacillati > Actinomycetota > Actinomycetes > Kitasatosporales > Streptomycetaceae > Streptomyces > Streptomyces recifensis. Next base: position 31,437 of record NZ_MUNH01000112.1, on the reverse strand, counting down.
CCGTCGGCGTCGAGGCGCACACCCACGAGTTCATCGCCACCGCGCACGAGGACCAGAAGTTCGGCATCCCGCTCGCCGGCGGCCGGGCCGCGGAGGCCGTACGGCGCGCCCTCACCCTCGACGGGCTCGAACTCATCGGCATCCACAGCCACATCGGCTCGCAGATCTTCGACATGTCCGGCTTCGAGGTCGCCGCCCACCGCGTGGTCGGCCTGCTCAAGGACATCCGCGACGAGCACGGCGTCGAGCTGCCCGAGATCGACCTAGGCGGCGGCCTCGGCATCGCCTACACCAGCTCCGACGACCCCCGCGAGCCGCACGAGATCGCCAAGGCGCTCACCGAGATCGTCACCCGCGAGTGCGAGGCGGCCCGCCTGCGCGTCCCCCGTATCTCCGTCGAGCCCGGCCGCGCCATCGTCGGCCCGACCGCGTTCACCCTGTACGAGGTCGGCACGGTCAAGCAGCTCGACGGGCTGCGGACCTACGTCTCCGTCGACGGCGGCATGTCGGACAACATCCGCACCGCGCTCTACGACGCCGAGTACAGCGTCGCCCTCGTCTCGCGGACCAGCGACGCCGAGCCGATGCTCACCCGCGTCGTCGGCAAGCACTGCGAGAGCGGGGACATCGTGGTCAAGGACGCGTTCCTCCCCGCCGACCTGGCGCCGGGCGACCTGATCGCCGTCCCGGCAACGGGCGCCTACTGCCGGTCCATGGCGAGCAACTACAACCACGTCCTGCGTCCGCCGGTCGTCGCGGTCGGCGACGGCGAGGCGCGGGTGATCGTCCGGCGCGAGACGGAGGAGGACCTGCTCCGGCTGGACGTCGGCTGAGCTCCCCCGAGGCCGCCCGGGGCCCGTTCCGGGAACACGAAACAGATGTCTCACGATCCGGACGAAGGGCGGAAAGCCCCATCCGGTGAGTGAGACTGGTCGAACCGTAGACGGTGAGAGGAAACGAGGTCGGATGATGCGTACGCGTCCGCTGAAGGTGGCGCTGCTGGGCTGTGGAGTGGTCGGCTCCGAGGTGGCGCGCATCATGACGACGCACGCCGACGACCTCGCCGCCCGCATCGGGGCCCCGGTCGAACTGGCCGGGGTCGCCGTACGGCGCCCCTCGAAGGTGCGTGCCGGGATCGATCCCGCGCTCGTCACCACCGACGCGACGGCCCTGGTCAAACGGGGTGACATCGACGTGGTGGTGGAGGTCATCGGCGGCATCGAGCCCGCCCGCGCCCTGATCACCACCGCGCTGGAGCACGGCGCCTCCGTCGTCTCGGCCAACAAGGCCCTGCTCGCCCAGGACGGCGCCGCCCTGCACGCCGCCGCCGAGGAGCACGGCCGGGACCTCTACTACGAGGCCGCCGTCGCCGGCGCCATCCCGCTGATCCGCCCGCTGCGCGAGTCCCTCGCCGGCGACAAGGTCAACCGGGTGCTCGGCATCGTCAACGGCACCACCAACTTCATCCTCGACAAGATGGACTCCACCGGCGCCGGCTACCAGGAGGCCCTGGACGAGGCCACCGCGCTCGGATACGCCGAGGCCGACCCCACCGCCGACGTCGAGGGCTTCGACGCCGCCGCCAAGGCCGCCATCCTGGCCGGGATCGCCTTCCACACCCGGGTCCGCCTCGACGACGTGCACCGCGAGGGCATGACCGAGGTCACCGCGGCCGACTTCCGCTCGGCGCGGGAGATGGGGTGCACCATCAAGCTGCTCGCCATCTGCGAGCGGGCCAGGGACGGCGCCTCGGTCACCGCCCGCGTCCACCCTGCGATGATCCCGCTGAGCCACCCGCTGGCTTCGGTGCGCGGCGCGTACAACGCGGTGTTCGTGGAGTCCGAGGCGGCGGGCCAGCTCATGTTCTACGGCCCCGGCGCCGGCGGCGCGCCCACCGCCTCGGCGGTCCTCGGCGATCTCGTCGCCGTCTGCCGCAACCGCCTGGGCGGCGCGACGGGGCCCGGCGAATCGGCGTACGCGGCACTGCCCGTCTCGCCGATGGGCGATGTCGTCACGCGGTACCACATCAGCCTCGACGTCGCCGACAAACCGGGTGTCCTCGCCCAGGTCGCCACGGTGTTCGCCGAGCACGGGGTGTCGATCGATACGGTCAGGCAGCAGGGGAAGGACGGCGAGGCGTCCCTCGTCGTCGTCACGCACCGCGCCTCCGACGCGTCCCTCACCGGGACCGTGGAGGCGCTGCGCAAGCTCGACACCGTGCGGGGTGTCGCCAGCATCATGCGGGTTGAAGGGGAGTAAGCGGCAATGACCCACCAGTGGCGCGGAATCATCGAGGAGTACCGGGACAGGCTGCCGGTCACCGACAGCACGCCCGTCGTGTCGCTCCGCGAGGGCGGCACGCCTCTCGTGCCCGCGCAGGTGCTCTCCGAGCGCACGGGCTGCGCGGTCCACCTCAAGGTGGAGGGGGCCAACCCGACCGGCTCCTTCAAGGACCGGGGCATGACCATGGCCATCACGCGGGCCAAGGAGGAGGGCGCCAAGGCGGTCATCTGCGCCTCCACCGGCAACACCTCCGCCTCCGCCGCCGCCTACGCGGTGCGCGCGGGCATGGTCTCGGCGGTGCTCGTCCCGCAGGGCAAGATCGCGCTCGGCAAGATGGGCCAGGCCCTCGTGCACGGCGCGAAGATCCTCCAGGTCGCCGGCAACTTCGACGACTGTCTCGACCTCGCGCGGGCCCTGAGCGACAACTACCCGGTGGCGCTGGTCAATTCGGTCAACCCGGTGCGCATCGAGGGCCAGAAGACGGCCGCCTTCGAGATCGTGGACATGCTGGGCGACGCCCCCGACATCCACGTCCTCCCGGTCGGCAACGCGGGCAACATCACGGCCTACTGGAAGGGCTACCGGGAGTACGCCGCCGACGGGCCGGCCACCCGTACCCCGCGCATGTGGGGCTACCAGGCGTCGGGCAGCGCGCCCATCGTGCGCGGCGAGGTCGTCAAGGACCCCTCCACCGTGGCCACCGCCATCCGGATCGGCAACCCCGCCTCCTGGAGCTACGCCCTGGCCGCGCGGGACGAGTCCGGCGGCCATATCGACGAGGTGACGGACCGTGAGATCCTGCGCGCCTACCGGCTGTTGGCCGCGCAGGAGGGTGTCTTCGTGGAGCCCGCCTCCGCCGCCTCGGTGGCCGGACTGCTCAAGGCCGCCGAGCAGGGCAAGGTCGACCCCGGCCAGACCATCGTCTGCACCGTGACCGGCAACGGCCTGAAGGACCCCGACTGGGCCGTGGCCGGCGCCCCGCAGCCGGTCACCGTGCCGGTCGACTCGGCCGTCGCCGCCGAGCGGCTCGGCCTCGCCTGACGCCAGGCCCGAGAGGGTGCACAGGGGGCTTGCGACACGCATCGTGCGCCTCCTGTGCGCCCTATGTCGCGGCGGAACCTTCCTTCGATAGGCTGGGGGCAACCCGCCCACCGCACATGCCCACCGCGTGTGGCACGGCGCCGCCGCCCCAAGCGGCCCGACGGGTTCTCCGTACGTCATCGAGTGTCCGCACCGGATGCCCCTCGCGGGCCATTCGGCAGTCACGTCCGTCAACGCAGCTCAAGGAGAGACTTCGAGCGATGGCCGGTCCCGCCTTCCGCGCCGCCGCCGTCCGGGTGCGCACCCCCGCCACCAGCGCCAACCTCGGTCCGGGCTTCGACGCCCTGGGCCTCGCGCTGGGGCTGTACGACGACGTGGTCGTCCGGGTCGCCGACTCCGGGCTGCACATCGACATCGCCGGTGAGGGCGGTGAGACACTCCCGCGCGACGAGCGCCACCTGCTCGTACGCGCCCTGCGCACCGCCTTCGACCTGCTGGGCGGACAGCCGCGCGGGCTGGAGATCGTCTGCGCCAACCGCATCCCGCACGGCCGGGGCCTCGGTTCGTCCTCCGCCGCCATCTGCGCGGGGATCGTCGCCGCGCGCGCGGTGACCATAGGCGGCGAGTCCCGTCTCGACGACACCGCGCTGCTGGAGCTGGCCACCGAGATCGAGGGCCACCCGGACAACGTCGCGGCCTGTCTGCTCGGCGGATTCACCTTGTCCTGGCTGGAGTCGGGGGCCGCCCGCGCCATCCGGACCGAGCCCGACCCCTCCATCGTGCCGGTGGTCTTCGTGCCCGCGAAGCCCGTGCTCACCGAGACCGCGCGCGGACTGCTCCCGCGTACCGTCCCGCACGTCGACGCCGCCGCCAACGCGGGCCGTGCCGCACTGCTCGTCGAGGCCCTCACCCGGCGCCCCGAGCTGCTGCTGCCCGCCACCGAGGACCGGCTGCACCAGGAGTACCGCGCCCCGGCCATGCCGGAGAGCGCCGCACTGGTGGAGAGGCTGCGCGCGGACGGCGTCGCGGCCGTCATCTCCGGTGCCGGGCCCACCGTCATGGCGCTCACCGACGAGGCCACCGCCGACAAGGTGCAGGCCCTCGCGGGCGCCGACTGGGCGGCCAACCGGCTGAGCCTCGACACACAGGGAGCGAGCGTGCTGCCGCTTGCGCCCTGACACCCGGTTGCCGGATTTGGAGAGGGGGAATGTTTGTTGCATCCGGTAGTGTTAATCTCAATTCTGCACCCGACCCCACCATGGCGAGGTGCTTCGTGTCCCCGTCAGGGACAGACATTCTTCCGGGAGCCTCCCAAGCCACTCCGTGTTCCGTGCGCCGTACCTGGGCAGTACGTCGTGTGGCAGCACTGAGCGAGTCAGCGGGCACGCTCCGGAATCGGCGCCGCCGCGCCATGTGACACCGGGTGTCACGGCTCGCGGGAGCGTCATCACCAGAAATTCTCTTCCGCCGCTTCATGGCGGACCACCGCCCCGGCTCGGTACTTCCGAATGGCACCGATGCCGGACAGCACAACCGGTCGCCGAGCCAGACAGGCCGACGTCCGCTCCAGGGAAGGACCCTTCGTGAGCGACACCACCGATCTGATGGGCGCACGTGTCGAGGAGACCGCTGCCGCGCCCGCCACGGACTCCGCGCCTGCCACCGGTGCCGGCTCCCGGCGGCGCCGTGGTACCGGCCTCGAGGGCATGGTGCTGGCCGAGCTCCAGCAGGTCGCCTCGGGCCTCGGCATCAGGGGCACCGCGCGGATGCGCAAGAGCCAGTTGATCGAGGTCATCAAGGAGGCCCAGGCCGGGGGCAGCGCGCCCAAGGCCGAGGCCGCCGAGGAGACCAAGCCCAAGCGCCGCGCCACCTCCAAGGCCCGTACGGGTGAGGCCGCCGGCGAGGCGAAGGCGGAGCAGGCCGCGCAGCCGGCCGCCGACAAGGCCGCCCAGATCGACATCCCCGGCCAGCCGGCCGGTGGTCCCGTCCGCTCGGGCGAGGCCGATCGCGAGGACGCGCCGAACGAGCGCCGCCGCCGTCGTGCCACCGCCGACGCGGGCAGCCCGGCCGCCGCCGAGTCCACCGAGACCAAGGGCGAGAAGAGCGAGCCGAAGGGCGACGCCCAGCAGCAGCCGCACGCCGACGGCAAGGCCGACGACGGTGAGGGCCGCGGCCGCCGCGACCGCCGTGACCGTGACCGCGACCGGGGCGGCCGTGACCGCGACCGCCGCGGCAAGGGTGACGACCAGCAGGGCGGTGGCCGTCAGGACCGCCAGCAGGGCCAGCAGCAGGGCGGCGGGCGTCAGGACCGTCAGGAGCGCGACCGCCAGCAGCAGGACGACGACGACTTCGAGGGCGGCCGCCGTGGCCGTCGCGGCCGCTACCGCGACCGCCGGGGCCGTCGTGGCCGCGACGAGATCGCCGAGCCGCAGGTCAACGAGGACGACGTCCTGATCCCCGTCGCGGGCATCCTGGACATCCTCGACAACTACGCGTTCATCCGCACCTCCGGCTACCTGCCGGGTCCGAACGACGTGTACGTCTCCCTCGCCCAGGTCCGCAAGAACGGTCTGCGCAAGGGCGACCACATCACCGGCGCGGTCCGCCAGCCGAAGGAGGGCGAGCGCCGCGAGAAGTTCAACGCGCTGGTCCGCCTCGACTCGGTCAACGGCATGGCGCCCGAACACGGCCGCGGGCGGCCGGAGTTCAACAAGCTGACGCCGCTGTACCCGCAGGACCGGCTCCGTCTGGAGTCCGAGTCCAATGTGCTGACGACCCGGATCATCGACCTCGTGTCGCCGATCGGCAAGGGCCAGCGCGGTCTGATCGTGGCCCCGCCGAAGACCGGCAAGACCATGATCATGCAGGCGATCGCCAACGCGATCACGCACAACAACCCCGAGTGCCACCTGATGGTCGTCCTGGTCGACGAGCGTCCGGAAGAGGTCACCGACATGCAGCGGTCGGTGAAGGGCGAGGTCATCTCCTCCACCTTCGACCGCCCGGCCGAGGACCACACCACGGTCGCCGAGCTGGCCATCGAGCGCGCCAAGCGTCTGGTGGAGCTGGGTCACGACGTGGTCGTGCTGCTCGACTCCATCACGCGTCTGGGCCGTGCGTACAACCTCGCCGCCCCGGCGTCGGGCCGCATCCTCTCCGGTGGTGTCGACTCCACGGCGCTCTACCCGCCCAAGCGCTTCTTCGGTGCCGCGCGCAACATCGAGGACGGCGGCTCGCTGACCATCCTCGCCACCGCGCTCGTCGACACCGGGTCCCGCATGGACGAGGTGATCTTCGAGGAGTTCAAGGGCACCGGCAACATGGAGCTCAAGCTCGACCGGAAGCTCGCCGACAAGCGCATCTTCCCGGCGGTGGACGTCGACGCGTCCGGTACCCGTAAGGAAGAGATCCTGCTCGGCAGCGAGGAGCTGGCCATCACCTGGAAGCTGCGTCGCGTGCTGCACGCGCTCGACCAGCAGCAGGCGATCGAGCTGCTGCTCGACAAGATGAAGCAGACCAAGTCGAACATCGAGTTCCTCACCCAGATCCAGAAGACGACGCCGGCTCCCGGCAACAACGACTGAGCCCCGCTCAAGTCACCCGCTTCGGATCTTCGGGCCGCCCCCGCCGCACACGCGACGGGGGCGGCCCCTTTTGCGCGCTGAGCGCTCCCGCGAGACCTTTGCCACAGGTGTGACGTTCGGTACCGGCTTGGCTCGGTAGGGCCCCTTACGAGAAAGCGCAGGTGAACGGGGAGAGGTCCGCCGTCCCGAGCACGGAGGGTGACAGCTGTCGCACCGGGCGGCACAGCGCTTTGTGCGAGCCTGTCCCGAGTTTCCCTGTCCGACCAGGTGGAGCGACGATGGAGTGGTGGTGACCGCTCCCGGCCCTGAACGCAGGGGGTAACCGAACGGACGAGACCTAGGAGCGCAGTGTCCACCGAGAGCACGCCGGAGCCGGGCATACCGGAGACCGGAGACGGCCCCCACCGCCGGAGCAAGGGGCGCCGCCGCAAGCCCCGCAGCACGGGCCGCAAGGCCCTGCTCGCCACGGCATGGACAGCCGCCGGCGTGGTCGTGCTGGCGGGCGCCGGCGCCGGGTACGTCTACTTCAAGCTGAACGGCAACATCCGCAGCATCGACATCAACCAGGTGCTGGGCCGCGACCGGCCCGCGAAGGCCGACAACGGCTCGCAGAACATCCTGGTCCTCGGTTCCGACACCCGCGACGGCGCCAACCGGAAGATCGGCGGGGGAGCGGCCGACAGCGGCGCCCGCTCCGACACCGCGATGATCGTCCACCTCTACAAGGGCCACAAGAAGGCGTCCGTGGTGTCCATTCCGCGCGACACCCTCATCGACCGGCCCGCCTGCGCCGACACCAAGGGCCACACGTACCCGGCGGCGAAGAACGTCATGTTCAACTCGGCCTACGCCACCGGCGGCGCCCCGTGCGCGGTCAGAACCGTCGAGTCGCTCAGCGGCATCCGCATGGACCACTACCTGGAGGTCGACTTCGCGGGCTTCCAGCGCCTGGTCGACGACCTCGGCGGCGTACGCGTCACGACCACCCGCGCCATCCGGGACCCGGACAGCCATCTGAACCTGGCGGCCGGCACGCACACCCTCGACGGCGCGCAGGCGCTCGGCCTGGTGCGCACCCGGCACGGCGTCGGCGACGGCTCCGACCTCGGGCGCATCCAGCTCCAGCAGGCGTTCGTGAAGGCCCTCATCGCCCAGACCAAGCAGGTCGGCGTGCTGAGCAACCCCAAGAAGCTCTACGACCTCGCCGACACCGCGACCCGGACCGTCACCACCGACTCCGACCTCGGCTCGGTCAACTCCCTCGCGGACTTCGCGGGTGGCCTCAAGGGCATCAGCGCCTCGGGGATGCACATGGTCACCATGCCGGTGCAGTACGACCCGGCCGACCCCAACCGGGTGCTGCTGGAGCGGACCAAGGCCCGGCAGATCTGGACGGCGCTGAAGAACGACCGGCCGGTCCCGGACTCCGCCACCGCGGGCTCGGCCACCGGCGGCGCCAAGGGCGTCGTCACCCCCTGAGCCACCCATGAGCCGCCCTGAGCCGCCCTCGCGGACCCGGGGAATAGAACAGCTCCACCCCCGGTTTTGGGGGATGGCGCCAGTCCTGGCAGACTGGTACGTCGGCTCCGGTTCACGCACCCGCATTCCCGCGGTGGCGACCCGGCGCCCTCCCGGAACCTAGGAGACACCTTGAAGCGCGACATCCACCCCGAGTACTTCGAGACCCAGGTGAGCTGCACCTGTGGCGCCTCGTTCACCACCCGGAGCACCATCGACGGCACCATCCGTGCCGAGGTCTGCTCCGAGTGCCACCCGTTCTACACGGGCAAGCAGAAGATCCTCGACACCGGTGGCCGCGTGGCCCGCTTCGAGGCCCGCTTCGGCAAGGCTTCCGGCTCCAAGAAGTAGCGAGCCCCGAACCGCCGGTCCACGGTCGCGCCCCGCGAGGGGCGTGACCACGGACCGGCGTTTTTGGTCGTTCGCCAGCCCTTCACCCGCAGTAACAGGAGCCGAAAGATGTTCGAGGCAGTCGAGGAACTCGTCGCCGAGCACGCCGATCTGGAGCGCAAGCTCGCCGACCCGTCGGTCCACGCCGACCAGGCGAACGCGCGCAAGCTGAACAAGCGCTACGCCGAGCTGACCCCGATCGTGGCCACCTTCCGCTCCTGGAAGCAGTCCGGGGACGACATCGAGACCGCCCGCGAGCTGGCGGCCGACGACCCCGACTTCGCCGCCGAGGTCAAGGACCTGGAGAAGCAGCGCGAGGAGCTGACCGACAAGCTCCGCCTGCTCCTGGTCCCGCGCGACCCGAACGACGACAAGGACGTCATCCTGGAGATCAAGGCCGGCGCCGGCGGCGACGAGTCCGCCCTGTTCGCCGGTGACCTCCTGCGCATGTACCTCCGCTACGCCGAGCGCGTCGGCTGGAAGACCGAGATCATCGACGCCACCGAGTCCGAGCTGGGCGGCTACAAGGACGTCCAGGTCGCGGTGAAGACCAAGGGCGGCCAGGGTGCCACCGAGCCCGGCCAGGGCGTGTGGGCCCGCCTGAAGTACGAGGGCGGAGTGCACCGCGTGCAGCGCGTGCCCGCCACCGAGTCCCAGGGCCGCATCCACACCTCCGCCGCCGGTGTCCTCGTCACCCCCGAGGCCGAGGAGGTGGACGTCGAGATCAACCCCAGCGACCTGCGGATCGACGTCTACCGGTCCTCCGGCCCCGGCGGCCAGTCGGTCAACACCACCGACTCCGCCGTGCGCATCACCCACCTGCCCACCGGTGTGGTCGCCTCCTGCCAGAACGAGAAGAGCCAGCTCCAGAACAAGGAGCAGGCCCTGCGCATCCTGCGCTCCCGGCTGCTCGCCGCCGCCCAGGAGAAGGCCGAGGCGGAGGCCGCCGACGCCCGCCGCAGCCAGGTCCGCACCGTGGACCGCTCCGAGAAGATCCGCACGTACAACTTCCCGGAGAACCGCATCTCCGACCACCGCGTGGGCTTCAAGGCGTACAACTTGGACCAGGTGCTCGACGGCGAGCTGAGCGCGCTGATCCAGGCGTGCGTCGACGCCGACTCGGCGGCGAAGCTCGCGAGCGCCTGAGAACGCCCCGCAGGACCACGCACGAGGACCGGAGGAGAAGCGTGCAGCAAGACTTCGGGGGGCGACCCCCGAGCCCCCGCAGCGTGCTGCTCGCGGAGGTGGCCCAGGCCACCCAGCGGCTGGCCGACGCCGGAGTGCCCTCCCCGCGCACCGACGCCGAGGAGCTGGCCGCCTTCGTGCACGCCGTCAAGCGCGGCGCCCTGCACACCGTGAAGGACTCCGACTTCGACGCCCGGTACTGGGAGGTCATCGCCCGCCGCGAGCAGCGCGAGCCGCTCCAGCACATCACCGGGCGGGCCTACTTCCGCTATCTGGAGCTCCAGGTCGGCCCCGGCGTCTTCGTGCCCCGGCCGGAGACCGAGTCGGTGGTCGGCTGGGCGATAGACGCGGTACGCGCCATGGACGTCGTCGAGCCCTGCATCGTCGACCTGTGCACCGGCTCCGGCGCCATCGCGCTGGCCCTCGCCCAGGAGGTGCCGCGCTCGCGGGTGCACGCCGTCGAGCTGTCCGAGGACGCGCTCAGGTGGACCCGCAAGAACGTCGAGGGCTCCCGTGTCGACCTGCGCCAGGGTGACGCCCTGAGTGCCTTCCCGGACCTGGACGGCCAGGTCGACCTGGTCATCTCCAACCCGCCGTACATCCCGCTCACCGAGTGGGAGTACGTCGCCCCCGAGGCCCGCGACTACGACCCCGAGCTGGCCCTGTTCTCCGGCGAGGACGGGCTGGACCTGATCCGGGGCATCGAGCGCACCGCGCACCGGCTGCTGCGCCCCGGCGGTGTCGTCGTCATCGAGCACGCCGACACCCAGGGCGGCCAGGTGCCGTGGATCTTCACCGAGGAGCGGGGCTGGGCCGACGCGGCCGACCACCCCGACCTCAACAACCGCCCCCGGTTCGCCACGGCCCGCAAGGCGACGCTGTGACCACCGCGCAGAACCACTTTCAGAGTTACGTGTACGAGGAGGCCCGCTAGACATGGCACGGCGATACGACACCAATGACGCCACCGACCGCGTGACGGGCCTGCGCGAGGCAGCCGCCGCCGTACGCCGGGGCGAACTGGTGGTGCTGCCGACCGACACGGTCTACGGCATCGGCGCCGACGCGTTCTCCTCGGAAGCCGTCGCCGACCTGCTCGCCGCCAAGGGCCGGGGCCGCAACATGCCCACCCCCGTGCTCATCGGCTCCCCGAACACCCTGCACGGCCTGGTCACCGACTTCTCCGAGCTGGCCTGGGAACTCGTCGACGCCTTCTGGCCCGGCGCGCTCACCCTGGTCGCCCGGCACCAGCCGTCCCTCCAGTGGGACCTCGGCGACACCCGCGGCACCGTCGCCGTACGCATGCCGCTGCACCCGGTCGCCATCGAGCTGCTCACCGAGGTCGGCCCGATGGCCGTCTCCTCCGGCAACCTCACCGGCCACCCCGCCCCGGAGACCTGCGACGACGCCCAGCGCATGCTCGGCGACTCCGTCTCCGTCTACCTCGACGGCGGCCCCACCCCGGGCAACGTGCCCTCGTCCATCGTGGACGTCTCCGGCCCCGTCCCGCTGCTGCTGCGCCAGGGCGCCATCTCCCCGGAGGAGCTGCGCAAGGTCGTACCCGACCTCGAGGTGGCGAATTGACGGCCCCCCAGCGGTACGTCCCGCCCGAGCGCTCCGGGCAGGGGGTCACCCCATGCGCGGCATAGGCGGCGCGGACCGCCCGGCGGAGCAGACCACGACCTTCGGGTTCCCGCGCGACACCTTCCGCATCCTCCACGTCAGCACCGGCAACGTCTGCCGCTCGCCCATCACCGAGCGGCTGACGCGGCATTTCGTGGCGGAACGGCTGGGGGTGCTCGGCGGTGGCCTGATCGTGGAGAGCGCCGGCACCTGGGGCCACGAGGGCGCCCGGATGGAGGAGAACGCGGAGACCGTGCTCTCCGAGTTCGGCGCGGACGCGGCCGGGTTCACCGGCCGGGAGCTGCTGGACGAGCACGTCATCATGGCCGACCTGGTGCTGACCGCCACCCGCGACCACCGCGCCCAGGTCATCTCCATGGGCCACTCGGCGGGCCTGCGCACCTTCACGCTGAAGGAGTTCACCCGCCTGGTCCGCGCGATAGACCCGGCCACCCTGCCGCCCCTGGAGGACGGCGTGGTGCTCCGCGCCCGCGCCCTGGTCCGCGCGGCCGCCGCGCTGCGCGGCTGGCTGCTCGCCCCCACCGCAGAGGCGGACGAGGTGTACGACCCCTACGGGGCCCCGCTGCCCTTCTTCCGCTCCATCGGCGACGAGATACGCGACGCCCTCGACCCGGTCGTCACCGCGCTGACGGGCGTACCCGCCCGCATGTGACGCCCGCCGGGTTCCGGCGCCGGGCGGGTCCGGCGGCCGAGCGGCCGCCCCCGGCACGGCCTACATTGGAGACCTGGGGTCCCGCCCCACGTCACCGTCGACCGCCCGGAGCCCGTCATGTCGGTCACACCCGTGCTGGAAGCGGACGTACTGAGCCGGCAGGACCCGGAGCTGGCCGAGATCCTGCGCGGGGAGCTGGACCGGCAGTCGACGACCCTCCAGCTCACCGCGGCCGAGAACTTCGCCTCGCCCGCCGTGCTCGCCACCCTCGGCTCCCCGCTGGCCAACAAGTACGCCGAGGGCTACCCCGGCTCCCGGTACCACGGCGGCTGCGCGCTGGCCGACACCGCCGAACGCATCGCCGTGGAGCGCGCCAGGGCCCTCTTCGGCGCCGAGCACGCCAACGTGCAGCCCCACACCGGCTCCTCGGCCATGCTGGCCGCCTACGCGGCCGTGCTGCGCCCCGGTGACACCGTCCTCGCCCTCAGCCTGGACGACGGCGGCCACCTCACCCACGGCTCGCCCGCGAACTTCTCCGGCCGCTGGTTCGACTTCGTCGGCTACGGCCTGGACCCGGAGACCGGGCTCGTCGACCACGACGAGGTGCGCCGGCTGGCCCGCGAGCACCGGCCCAAGGCTCTGGTGTGCGGCTCGATCGCCTACCCGCGCCACTTCGACCACGCCTTCTTCCGCGACGTCGCCGACGAGGTCGGGGCGTATCTCATCGTCACCCTCGCGCACTCGGCCGGACTGGTCGCCGGGGGAGCTGCGCCGAATCCGGTGCCGTACGCGGACCTGGTGTGCGCCACCACGCACAAGACGCTGCGGGGGCCGCGCGGGGGACTGATCCTGTGCGGGGCCGGGCTGGCCCGGCGGGTCGACCGGGCGGTGTTCCCCTTCACCCAGGGCGGCGCCCAGATGAACAGCGTCGCCGCCAAGGCCGTCGCGTTCGGTGAGGCGGCCACCCCCGCGTTCGCGGCCTACGCCCACCAGACGGTCGCCAACGCGCAGGCCCTCGCCGGGCACCTGGCCGACGCCGGGTTCACGGTCGCCACCGGCGGCACCGACACCGCCCTCGTCGTGGCCGACCCGGCCCCCCTGGGCATGGACGGCCGCACCGCGCGCGGGCGGCTCGCGGCCGCCGGACTGGTGCTGGACTGCTGTGCGCTTGCGCACACCGGCGGCCGGGCGCTGCGGCTCGGCACCGCCGCCGTCACCACCCAGGGGATGGGGGAGCCGGCCATGGCCCGGATCGCCGCGCTGCTGGTCGGCGTGGTGAGCGGCGCCCTGGACCCGGCCGCCGCACGGGCCCGGGTGCGCGAGCTGACAGCCGACTTCCCGCCGTACCCGGAGTGAGAACCAGGGGGAGAAGGGGAGGCAGAAGGGGTGGCATACGGGTACGGAACGCCCCGACGGAACCATCCTCGTCCCCCGCCGGTCCTTGACCGTACGTGTCCCTCGCTAGGGTGTGGGGCTGTGATGGCCAGCGAACTCTGTGGGGATGCCCGTGCGTGAATACCTGCTGACGCTTCTCATCACGGCCGCGGTGACCTACCTGCTGACAGGGCCGGTACGGAAGTTCGCGATCGTGGCGGGAGCGATGCCGGAGATCCGGGCACGGGACGTGCACCGGGAGCCCACTCCGCGGCTCGGCGGTATCGCCATGTTCTTCGGACTGTGCGCGGGGCTGCTCGTCGCGGACCACCTGCAGAACCTCAACGAGGTCTTCGCCAAGTCCAACGAGCCCCGCGCCCTGCTGTCCGGGGCCGCGCTGATCTGGCTGATCGGCGTGCTGGACGACAAGTTCGAGATCGACGCGCTGATCAAGCTGGGCGGGCAGATGATCGCCGCCGGTGTGATGGTGGTGCAGGGTCTGACGATCCTGTGGCTGCCGGTGCCCGGTGTGGGCCTGGTCGCCGTCACCCAGTGGCAGGGCACCCTGCTGACCGTCGCCCTGGTCGTCATCACCATCAACGCGGTCAACTTCGTCGACGGCCTCGACGGTCTCGCCGCCGGCATGGTCTGCATCGCCACCGCCGCGTTCTTCATGTACGCCTACCGCATCTGGTACGGCTACGGCATCGAGGCGGCCGCCCCGGCGACGCTGTTCGCGGCGATCCTGATGGGCATGTGTCTGGGCTTCCTGCCGCACAACATGCATCCGGCGCGCATCTTCATGGGCGACTCCGGCTCGATGCTGATCGGCCTGGTGCTGGCCGGCAGCGCCATCTCCGTCACCGGCCAGATCGACCCGGACCGGCTGAACCTGTTCTCCGGTTCCGAGCGCAGCACCGTGCACCAGATGGTGCCCGCGTACATCCCGCTGCTGCTGCCGCTGTCGATCATCGCCATCCCGGCCGCCGACCTCGTGCTGGCCATCGTGCGACGCACCTGGCGCGGCCAGTCGCCGTTCGCGGCGGACCGCGGGCATCTGCACCACCGGCTGCTGGAGATCGGGCACTCACACAGCCGGGCGGTGCTCATCATGTACTTCTGGTCGGCCCTCATCGGCTTCGGCGTGCTCGCCTACTCGGTCAACTCGGCCTCGATGTGGATCGTCCTCGGCGTCGTCTTCCTCAGCGCCGTCGGCCTGGTCATGCTCCTCCTCCCACGCTTCACCCCCCACGCCCCCCGCTGGGCCCAGCACTTCGTCCCCCCGCGCTACCGCCGCTATCCGGAACCGCCGGAAGAGAGCGAGGAAGCGGGGCCCGAGCCCGGCGAAGCGTCCTCCGCGGCCCTCACCGACGCCACCACCGCCTCGACCGCGGTGGCCGCGGTACCGGGCGTCAACGGGGCGACCGCGATCGGCGGACGTACGCGATCCACCAAGGGCCGCAAGGTAAGAATCTGACTAGAGCATTGCCAAGTCGTGGGGGAGCAAAGCCCCCTAATACCAGACAAGCTCACCCGGTTCTTGCACCTGTGCGCGTCGTCACTCTCATGTGTGACGATCGATACGTCTTCAGGTAAAGACCTCATCAAATAGTTTGTGATACGGTTCACGAGAACCCAGGACAGAGCCGGAGACCGTGAAGCCACGGTCCAGCGGCGTGAGAGTTTCCGTACTCGGTCCGGGACTACGCTCGTCCATGACGACACCTGCCCCCTGTGAAAGCGGAGTTGCCGCCATGCCGTCCAATGACGTCCGGATTCTTGCCCAGGCCGCGGTGCCCACGGCTGCCGTCGGCGCGATCGCCGCCGTTGTCAGCGGTGTTGTCGCCGGCGGCAAGGGTGCGATCGGGGCCGTCGTGGGCACACTGATCGTCATCCTCTTCATGGGGATCGGTCTTTACGTCCTGCAGCGCACCGCCAGGTCGTTCCCGCAGCTGTTCCAGATGATGGGCCTCATGCTCTACGCGGCCCAACTCCTGCTGCTGGTCGTCTTCGTGGCCGTTTTCAAGAACACGAACCTGTTCAACCCGCGTGCCTTCGCCATCGTCTTGGTGGTCACCACCCTGACGTGGATCGCCGCCCAGGCGCGGGCCCACATGAAGGCCAAGATCCTCTACGTCGATCCCGATGCTCCGTCCAGGGAAGACAAGTCCCAGAAGACGGACCGCTCGTCATGAGGGGTAGGGCCGGGATAAAGGCGCGGGAGAGATCCTGCTATCGTCCGGTGCCAACTGCGGCATCGCGGGCGCGGGCATTCGAGCTGACGCCTGTTCCACTGCGAGGCTAGATGCCCCCCAGCCGCCCCCACATCCGTAACACCAGTCCCGTGCCGAACCGCGGCCGTACGCCGCGCCGACACAACGAGGTTGCCGTACCTATGCGCCACGATGAAGGAGCCCGCGGTGAGTGCTGACCCGACGCAGACGCTCGCTTTCGACACGAGCTGCCACCTGTTCTCCGGGTGCGGCTTCCCGGCTCCGGGCCTGCACTCGTTCCTGTTCAAGCCGCTCTGGGGCGACGCGGACAGCAACCTGTACTTCAACAAGACGATGCTGCTGGCCCTGATCGGCTCCATCGTCGTCGTGGCCTTCTTCTGGGCGGCCTTCGCCCGCCCGAAGGTCGTCCCCGGCAAGCTCCAGATGATCGCCGAGTCCGGCTACGACTTCATCCGGCGCGGCGTCGTCTACGAGACGATCGGAAAGAAGGAAGGCGAGAAGTACGTACCTCTGGTCGTCTCGCTGTTCTTCTTCGTCTGGATGATGAACCTCTGGTCGATCATCCCGGTCGCCCAGTTCCCGGTGACGGCGATCATCTCGTACCCGGCCATCCTGGCCGCGATCGTGTACGTCCTGTGGGTCGGTCTGACCTTCAAGCGGCACGGGTTCGTCGGCGCCTTCAAGAACTTCACCGGCTACGACAAGTCGCTCGGCGCGGTGCTCCCGCTGTCGATGACGATCGAACTGTTCTCGAACCTGCTGGTCCGGCCGTTCACGCACGCTGTGCGGCTCTTCGCCAACATGTTCGCCGGTCACACGCTGCTGCTGCTCTTCACGATCGCCAGCTGGTACATGCTGAACGGCATCGGCATCGCCTACTCCGGTGTCTCGTTCGTCATGGTCCTCGTGATGACCGCCTTCGAACTCTTCATCCAGGCTGTCCAGGCGTACGTCTTCGTGCTCCTCACGTGCAGCTTCATCCAGGGCGCGCTCGCCGAGCACCACTGAGCCCGCTCAGCCACACCCATCCAGACATCCGGTGGCCATCCCCCACCGGACATTGAAAGAGAAGGAAGAACCGGCATGTCCGCTCTCGAAACCCTTGCCGCCGGTGTCCAGATCAAGGGCAACCTCGGCTCCATCGGTTACGGTCTCGCCGCCATCGGTCCGGGCGTCGGCGTCGGCATCATCTTCGGTAACGGCACGCAGGCCCTCGCCCGCCAGCCCGAGGCGGCCGGCCTGATCCGCGCCAACCAGATCCTCGGCTTCGCCTTCTGTGAGGCGCTCGCCCTCATCGGTCTGGTCATGCCGTTCGTCTACCCGGCCTCCTGACCCGACCGCCGCGTTACCCATAGACGAAAGGCACTGATACATGAGCCCCCTGGTAATGCTGGCGGCTGAGGAGGCCGAGAACCCCCTCATCCCGCCGATCCCAGAGCTCGTCATCGGCCTGATCGCCTTTGTCATCGTCTTCGGCTTCCTCGCCTGGAAGCTCCTCCCGAACATCAACAAGGTTCTGGAGGAGCGCCGCGAAGCGATCGAGGGCGGGATCGAGAAGGCCGAGGCCGCGCAGACCGAGGCTCAGAGCGTCCTCGAGCAGTACAAGGCCCAGCTCGCCGAGGCCCGTCACGAGGCCGCTCGGCTGCGCCAGGAGGCTCAGGAGCAGGGTGCGACGCTCATCGCGGAGATGCGGGCCGAGGGCCAGCGTCAGCGCGAGGAGATCGTCGCCGCCGGTCACGCCCAGATCGCGGCCGACCGCAAGGCCGCTGCCGCCGCGCTGCGTCAGGACGTCGGCAAGCTCGCCACCGAACTGGCCGGCAAGCTCGTCGGTGAGTCCCTCGAGGACCACGCCCGGCAGAGCCGTGTGATCGACCGCTTCCTCGACGAGCTCGACGAGAAGGCCGAGGCCACGCGATGAACGGAGCGAGCCGCGAGGCCCTGGCAGCCGCACGGGAGCGTCTCGACGCGCTGACGGACTCCACCTCCGTGGACGCCGCGCAGCTCGCCGACGAGCTGGCGGCCGTCACCGCGCTGCTCGACCGCGAGGCCGGCCTGCGCCGGGTCCTCACCGACCCGGCGCAGCCCGCCGAGGCCAAGGCCGAGCTGGTGCGGCGCCTGATCGGCGGCCAGGTGAGCGGTCCGACCGCCGACCTGGTGGCCGGAATGGCCCGGTCCCGCTGGTCGCAGCCCCGCGACCTGGTGGACGCGCTGGAGCAGCTGGCGGACATCGCCGACCTCACCGCCGCGGAGAAGTCGGGCACGCTGGACGACGTCGAGGACGAGCTTTTCCGGTTCGGCCGCATCGTCGCCTCCGACCCGGCCCTGCGGGCCGCGCTGACCGACCGGTCGGCGTCCACCGAGGCCAAGGCCGAGCTGGTGCACCGGCTGCTGGGCGGACGGGCCAAGCCCGTCACCGAGCGTCTGGTCACCCGGCTGGTCACCGCGCCGCGTGGACGTAGCCTGGAAGCGGGACTCGAGTCCCTGTCCAAGCTGGCCGCGGAGCGCCGGGACCGGCTGGTGGCGATCGTCACTTCGGCGGTCCCGCTGAGCGAGGCCCAGAAGCGTCGCCTGGGCGACGCCCTGGCCAAGCTCTACGGCCGCCGGATGCACCTCAACCTGGACGTGGACCCCGAGGTCATCGGCGGTGTGCGGGTGCAGGTGGGTGACGAGGTCATCAACGGCTCCCTTGCGGACCGGCTGGACGACGCCGCCCGCCGTATGGCGAGCTAGAACGTAAACAAGCAGTACGCAATTACGGCCCTGGTTGGGCCGTGCAGAGGATTCACCTCGTTCAGGGGGGAGTCCGGAGACAGACATCCCCCCAAAGTGAAACTTCGGGCCCAACAAGGAGAGCAGGGAACCCAGATGGCGGAGCTCACGATCCGGCCGGAGGAGATCCGGGACGCACTGGAGAACTTCGTCCAGTCGTACAAGCCGGACGCGGCCTCGCGCGAGGAGGTCGGTACGGTCACCGTCGCCGGCGACGGCGTCGCGAAGGTCGAGGGTCTTCCCTCGGCCATGGCCAACGAGCTGCTGAAGTTCGAGGACGGCACCCTCGGCCTCGCCCTCAACCTCGAGGAGCGCGAGATCGGTGCCATCGTTCTCGGCGAGTACAGCGGCATCGAGGAGGGCCAGCCGGTGCACCGCACCGGAGAGGTCCTCTCGGTCGCCGTCGGCGACGGCTACCTCGGCCGTGTCGTCGACCCGCTGGGCCAGCCGATCGACGGCCTCGGCGAGGTCGAGACCGACGGCCGCCGCGCCCTCGAACTGCAGGCCCCCACGGTCATGCAGCGCCAGTCGGTGCACGAGCCGATGGAGACGGGCTACATGGCGGTCGACGCCATGACCCCGATCGGCCGCGGCCAGCGCCAGCTCATCATCGGTGACCGCCAGACCGGCAAGACCGCCCTGGCCGTCGACACGATCATCAACCAGCGCGACAACTGGCGCACCGGCGACCCGAACAAGCAGGTCCGCTGCATCTACGTCGCCATCGGCCAGAAGGGCTCCACCATCGCCGGCGTGCGCCGCGCGCTGGAGGAGAACGGCGCGCTGGAGTACACGACCATCGTCGCCGCCCCGGCGTCCGACCCGGCCGGCTTCAAGTACCTGGCGCCCTACACCGGTTCCGCCATCGGTCAGCACTGGATGTACCAGGGCAAGCACGTCCTGATCGTCTTCGACGACCTGTCGAAGCAGGCCGACGCCTACCGCGCCGTGTCCCTGCTGCTGCGCCGCCCGCCGGGCCGCGAGGCGTACCCCGGTGACGTCTTCTACCTGCACTCCCGTCTGCTGGAGCGCTGCGCGAAGCTCTCCGACGACCTGGGCGCCGGCTCGATGACCGGTCTGCCGATCGTCGAGACGAAGGCCAACGACGTCTCGGCCTTCATCCCGACCAACGTCATCTCCATCACCGACGGCCAGTGCTTCCTGGAGTCGGACCTCTTCAACGCCGGTCAGCGTCCCGCGCTGAACGTCGGTATCTCCGTCTCCCGAGTCGGTGGTTCCGCCCAGCACAAGGCGATGAAGCAGGTCTCCGGCCGACTGCGCGTGGACCTCGCCCAGTTCCGTGAGCTGGAGGCGTTCGCCGCCTTCGGTTCCGACCTGGACCAGGCGTCCAAGAACCAGCTCGAGCGCGGTCAGCGCATGACCGAGCTGCTGAAGCAGGACCAGTACCAGCCGATGTCCACCGAGGACCAGGTCGTCTCGATCTGGGCCGGTGGTACGGGCCGCATGGACGACGTGCCGGTCGAGGACGTCCGCCGCTTCGACAAGGAGCTGCTGGAGTTCCTGCACCGCAAGCACCAGGGCCTGATGACCTCCATCCGGGAGGGCGGCAAGCTGTCGGACGACACCCTGCAGGCCATCGGTGACGCGATCGAGGAGTTCAAGAGGCAGTTCGAGACCTCGGACGGCAAGCTCCTCGGCGACGACACCCCGGCCTCTCCCGCCAAGTGACGTAAGGAAGGGACCTGACTCATGGGAGCCCAGCTCCGGGTCTACAAGCGTCGCATCCGATCCGTCACCGCGACCAAGAAGATCACCAAGGCGATGGAGATGATCGCCGCCTCGCGTGTCGTCAAGGCGCAGCGCAAGGTGGCGGCCTCCAAGCCGTACGCGGACGAGCTGACCCGCGCGGTCAAGTCGGTCGCCACCGGCTCGAACACCAAGCACCCGCTCACCACGGAGGCCGAGAACCCGACCCGTGCCGCGGTCCTGCTCCTCACGAGCGACCGCGGTCTGGCCGGCGCCTTCAACTCCAACGCCATCAAGGCGGGCGAGCAGCTCACCGAGCGCCTCGAGCGCGAGGGCAAGCAGGTGGAGACGTTCATCGTCGGCCGCCGTGGTGTCGCGCACTACAACTTCCGTGAGCGCAAGGTCGCGGAGGCGTGGACGGGCTTCACCGACGAGCCCACGTACGGGGACGCCAAGAAGGTCGCGGCGCCCCTCATCGAGACCATCGAGACGGCCGATGCGGACGGCGGCGCGGACGAGCTGTACATCGTCTTCACCGAGTTCGTCTCGATGATGACGCAGACGGCGGTCGCCGAGCGGCTGCTCCCGCTGCGCCTCGACGAGGTCACGGAGGAGAAGACCGGCGACGGTGAGATCCTCCCGCTGTACGACTTCGAGCCCTCGGCGGAGGACGTCCTGGACGCCCTGCTGCCGCGGTACGTCGAGAGCCGGATCTACAACGCGCTGCTCCAGTCGGCCGCTTCGAAGCACGCCGCCACGCGGCGCGCGATGAAGTCGGCCACCGACAACGCGGGTGAGCTGATCAACACGCTCTCCCGTCTTGCCAACGCGGCCCGCCAGGCCGAAATCACCCAGGAAATCAGCGAGATCGTCGGTGGCGCCAGCGCCCTGGCCGACGCGACCGCGGGGAGTGACCGATAAATGACCACCACTGTTGAGACCGCGGCGGCCACGGGTCGCGTCGCCCGCGTCATCGGCCCGGTCGTCGACGTGGAGTTCCCCGTCGACGCGATGCCGGACATCTACAACGCCCTGACCGTCGAGGTCGCCGACCCGGCGCACGACGGCGAGAAGAAGACGCTGACCCTCGAGGTCGCCCAGCACCTGGGTGACGGCGTGGTCCGCACCATCTCCATGCAGCCGACCGACGGCCTGGTCCGCCAGTCCGTCGTGACGGACAGCGGCGCGGCCATCTCCGTCCCGGTCGGCGACTTCACCAAGGGC
The DNA here is from genome assembly GCF_002154615.1 of Streptomyces recifensis. Classification (NCBI taxonomy): domain Bacteria; kingdom Bacillati; phylum Actinomycetota; class Actinomycetes; order Kitasatosporales; family Streptomycetaceae; genus Streptomyces; species Streptomyces recifensis. The sequence goes on along the minus strand of NZ_MUNH01000112.1, from coordinate 9,832 downwards.
AAGGTGTTCAACACCCTCGGTGAGGTGCTGAACGTCGACGAGAAGCACACCGGCGAGCGCTGGCCGATCCACCGCAAGGCCCCGAACTTCGACGAGCTCGAGTCGAAGACCGAGATGTTCGAGACGGGCGTCAAGGTCATCGACCTGCTCACCCCGTACGTCAAGGGCGGCAAGATCGGCCTGTTCGGCGGTGCCGGTGTCGGCAAGACGGTGCTCATCCAGGAGATGATCTACCGCGTCGCCAACAACCACGACGGTGTCTCCGTGTTCGCCGGTGTCGGTGAGCGCACGCGTGAGGGCAACGACCTCATCGCGGAGATGACCGAGTCGGGCGTCATCGACAAGACCGCGCTCGTCTTCGGTCAGATGGACGAGCCGCCGGGCACCCGTCTGCGCGTCGCGCTGGCCGGCCTCACCATGGCCGAGTACTTCCGTGACGTCCAGAAGCAGGACGTGCTGTTCTTCATCGACAACATCTTCCGCTTCACGCAGGCCGGTTCCGAGGTCTCCACGCTGCTCGGCCGCATGCCGTCCGCCGTGGGTTACCAGCCGACCCTGGCCGACGAGATGGGCCTCCTCCAGGAGCGCATCACCTCGACGCGCGGTCACTCGATCACCTCGATGCAGGCGATCTACGTCCCCGCGGACGACCTGACCGACCCGGCCCCGGCCACCACGTTCGCCCACCTCGACGCGACGACGGTGCTCTCCCGTCCGATCTCGGAGAAGGGCATCTACCCGGCCGTGGACCCGCTGGACTCCACGTCCCGCATCCTGGACCCGCGGTACATCGCGCAGGAGCACTACGACTGCGCCATGCGCGTCAAGAACATCCTGCAGAAGTACAAGGACCTCCAGGACATCATCGCGATCCTCGGTATCGACGAGCTGGGCGAGGAGGACAAGCTCGTCGTCCACCGTGCCCGTCGCGTGGAGCGCTTCCTGTCCCAGAACACCCACGTCGCCAAGCAGTTCACCGGCGTGGACGGTTCGGACGTTCCGGTGGACGAGACCATCGCCGCGTTCAACGCGATCTGCGACGGTGAGTACGACCACTTCCCGGAGCAGGCGTTCTTCATGTGCGGTGGCATCGAGGACCTCAAGAAGAACGCGAAGGAGCTGGGCGTCTCCTGACACCCGCGCTCCGGGCCGGGGGGCGGGCACGTCCCGCCCCCTCGGCCACGCCCCCTAGAATTGACCCCGACACCCGGCACAACCGCCGGGTGGTGATCCGAGGAGCCAACCTTGGCTGCTGAGCTGCACGTCGAGCTGGTCGCCGCCGACCGCCAGGTCTGGTCCGGCGAGGCCACCCTGGTCGTCGCGCGCACCACGTCCGGCGACATCGGCGTCATGCCCGGTCACCAGCCGCTGCTCGGTGTGCTGGAGTCGGGCCCGGTGACCATCCGCACCAGTGACGGCGGGACCGTCGTCGCCGCGGTGCACGGCGGTTTCATCTCGTTCGCGGACGACAAGCTGTCGCTGCTGGCCGAGATCGCCGAGCTGGCGGAGGAGATCGACGTCCAGCGCGTCGAGCGCGAGCTGGAGCGAGCGAAGGCGGAGGACGACGAGGACGCCCAGCGTCGCGCCGACGTCCGTCTGCGGGCGGCGACCTCCGCGCGCTGATCATCGCGCCGTGTGACCATCATTCAGCCGCGGCCGGCCCGGAAACATTCCGGTGCCGGTCGCGGCTGAGGTGAATCCGGGTGTTTTTCCGGTTCCATTACCTGGCTCTGCGGTTTCATTACCCTGAGCCGAAAGCAGTTCCACTACCTGGGAGACGAGGAGGTCGGTGCCGATGGTCCTCGCTCTGACTGTGTGCGGAATCGTGGTCGCGCTCGTGGTGGTGGGTCTGTTCCTGTTCGGCCTGCGCCGCAGGCTCATCCAGCGTTCCGGCGGTACCTTCGACTGTTCGCTGCGCTGGGACGTGGAGGAGCAGTCCGATGTGAACGGCAAGGGCTGGAGCTACGGCGTGGCCCGCTACAACGGCGACCGCATCGAGTGGTTCCGGGTCTTCTCCTACGCCCTGCGCCCGCGCCGGGTGCTGGAGCGCTCGCGGATCGAGGTGGCCGGACGCCGGCTGCCCGAGGGCGAGGAGGAGCTGGCGCTGCTGTCCGACGCGGTGATCCTCGCCTGTGTCCACGAGGGCACCCACCTCGAACTCGCCATGAGCGAAGACGCGCTGACCGGATTTCTCGCGTGGCTGGAAGCAGCCCCGCCCGGTCAGCGAGTGAATGTGGCGTAGCCACATTCACGCTCCCCCGGACGAAGTCCGGGGGAGCGTCAACGTCGCTCAGAGGTCTGCGACCTCTCGCATTCCCTTACGACAGGCCGTTGCTGAGGGCCGTCACGAGTTCACCGTTGCTGGTGTCCCCGGTGAAGTCCCAGAAGAACGCCCCGCCCAGGCCCTGGCTCTTGGCCCAGCTCATCTTGCCGGCGATGGTCGACGGGGTGTCGTACGACCACCAGTTGCTGCCGCAGTGGGCGTACGCGGTGCCCGCGATCGTGCCGGTGACCGGGCAGGAGCCCTTGAGCACCTTGTAGTCCTCGATGCCCGCCTCGTAGGTGCCCGGAGCGGCTCCGGTGGCGGTGCCGCCGGGGGCGTCCTGGGTGACACCCGTCCAGCCGCGGCCGTAGAAGCCGATGCCGATGAGCAGCTTGTTCGCCGGGACGCCGATGGCCTTGTACTTGGCCATCGCGTCGGCGGTGGTGAAGCCCGCCTTCGGGATGCCGCTGTACGAGGTGAGCGGGGAGTGCGGAGCCGTCGGACCCTTGGCGTCGAAGGCGCCGAAGAAGTCGTACGTCATCACGTTGTACCAGTTGAGGTACTGCGACGCGCCCGCGTAGTCGGCGGCCTCGATCTTGCCGCCGCTGGAGCCGTCCGCGGTGACCGCGGCGGTGACCAGGTAGTTGGCGCCGAACTTGGAGCGCAGCGCCGAGACCACGTTCCTGAAGGCCGCGGAGCCGCTGGTGTCGCAGGACAGACCGCAGGCGTTGGGGTACTCCCAGTCGATGTCGATGCCGTCGAAGACATCGGCCCAGCGGGGGTCCTCCACCAGGTCGTAGCAGGACTGGGCGAACGCGGCCGGGTTCTTGGCCGCCTCGCCGAAGCCGCCGGACCAGGTCCAGCCGCCGAAGGACCACAGCACCTTGATGTTCGGGTACTTGGCCTTGAGCTGGCGGAGCTGGTTGAAGTTGCCGCGCAGCGGCTGGTCCCACGTGTCGGCGGCGCCGCTGACCGACTGGTCGGCGGTGAACGCCTTGTCGTAGTCGGCGTAGGAGTCGCCGATCGCGCACTTGCCGCCGGTGACGTTGCCGAAGGCGTAGTTGATGTGCGTGATCTTGGAGGCGGAGCCGGACGTCACGATGTTCTTGACGTTGTAGTTCCGGCCGTAGATGCCCCACTCGGTGAAGTAGCCGAGCTTGACCTTGTCACCGGTCGCGGGCGGCGGGTTGGTGCCGCCTCCGGTGGTGCGCACGGCCGTGGCGGCGCTCGCCGGACCGGTCTGGTCGGCGGTGTCGCGGGCGCGCACACTGTAGGAGTAGTCGGTGCCGGCGGTGAGACCGGTGTCCGTGTACGAGGTGGTGGTGACGGTGGCGACCTTGGCGCCGTCGCGCAGGACGTCGTAGTTCTTGACGCCCTTGTCGTCGGTGGCCGCAGACCAGCTCAGCTTGACCGAGGTGTCGGTCACGGCGGAGGCGGTGGGCTGGCCGGGCGCGGAGGGCGCCGCGTCGCCGGGCACCGTGGTGCCGTCACAACTGTCGCCGTTCAGCTTGCAGTTGCTGGGCGAGCCGGAGCCCGCGCCGTTGAAGGCGAAGGAGACGGAGGAGCCGGGGGCGACCGAGCCGTTGTACGACTTGTTCTTCGCCGTCCAGTGGGTGCCGGAGGAGGTGACGTCGGCGTCCCACGCGGAGGTGACGGACGTGCCCGAGGGGAAGTCCCACTCGATCGTCCAGGAGCTGATGGCGGTGGTGCCGGTGTTCTTGACGGTCCACTTGCCTTCGAAACCGCTGCCCCAGTCCTGGGACTTCACATAGCTCGCGGTGACGTTGGTGGCAGCCTCGGCCGGGGCGGCCAGGCCGACGAGGCCGGCCAGGGGGAGCAGCAGGGTCACGGCACCCGCCGCGACTCTGTGTCTGAAGCGCATGTGCGCCTCCCTCGATGTCGGGGGGAACTTCCAGAGGCATGGGGGGCATGACTGAGCCTTCACGCCCATGCTGCCGCGAGAATAGGAAAGGTCTGGACCAGCGGTCAATAGGTCTGGACCATTTGTTCCGCAATTCGACTTAACCTCAACTCCTCTGCTGCCGTAGGGGTTTGACAGCCCTGCGAGGAGGAAGCGTGAGTGACTCGGCAAGCCCCGGAACCGTCCTGGTGGTGGACGACGACGCGGCGATCCGCCGCTCCCTGGAGCGCGGCCTGAGGCTGAACGGCTTCACCGTGCGCACCGCGGCCGACGGCGCCGAGGCGCTTGCCGCCGTCGGCCGGGAATCGCCGGACGTGCTGGTGCTGGACGTCTCGATGCCCGGCCTCACCGGCATCCAGGTGTGCGCCCGACTCCGCGACGAGGGTCGTGAACTGCCCGTACTGATGTTGTCCGCGCTGGACGAGACCGCCGACCGGATCGCCGGACTCCAGGCGGGCGGCGACGACTACCTCGTCAAGCCCTTCGCCCTCCAGGAGCTCGTGCTCCGGCTGCGCGCCCTGCTGCGCCGCCGCCCTCCCGCCGGCGGCCGGGAGGTGCTGCGCGAGGCCGGGGTCGAGATCGACCCCAGCGCCCGAACCGTCCTGCGCGACGGGCGCGTACTCGACCTGACCCGGCGGGAGTTCCAGCTCCTGGAGGTGCTGATGCGCAACGCCGGGCTCGTCCTCACCCGCGACCAGCTCCTCGAACGCGTCTGGGGCTACGACTTCGAGGTCCGCACCGACGCCGTCGACACCTTCGTCAGCTATCTGCGCCGCAAACTCGAGGCCGACGGCGCCCCGAGGCTGGTGCACACCGTGCGCGGGGTCGGCTTCGTGTTCCGGGAGGCGCGGTGAGGCTCTCCGCCCGCGTCGGCCTCGCCGTCGGCTGCACCGTCCCGCTGCTGGTGCTGGCCTCCGGCTGGCTGCTGACCCACCTGGTCGCCCGCGACCTGCACCGGGCCGGCGACCAGCACCTGCGTCAACGTGCCGCCGCCGTCGCCCCGGACGCCCGCGCCCTGCTGCGCGCCACGGCGGGCAACCGCCCCCGTGTCGCCGATCAGCGGGAGCGGCAGCTCTTCAGTGCCGCCCTCGATGTCGGCGTACGCGTTAAGGGGCCGGACGGCGTCTTCAGCGGCGGCCCGCAGCCCCGCCCCTCGGTCCGGCTGCCCGAGCGGGCCGGGGTGCCGGTGACCATCCGCGACGGCGCCCGGAGCTGGCGCGCGCTGGCCCGGCCGGTGCGCGGCGGCACCCTGTGGGTGTTCGCCCCCGACACCGCCGACCGGGCCCAAGTCCTGCTGGTCCGGCGCCGGGTGGTGTTCACCGCACTCATCGCCGCGCCCGCCTCCGGCGCCCTCGCCTGGGCCCTGGCCGCCGGGGCGAGCGCCCCGCTGCGCCGCCTCACCCGGCGCACGGCGGGCCTGGACCCGCGCACCAGCGGCGTACGGCCGGACACGGAGCGGACCGGCGTCACCGAGGTCGATGAACTCAGCTCCACCCTGCGCACCGTGCTCGCCCGCTACGACGAACAGGCGGCCCGCACCGCCGAGGCGCTCGACACCGCGCGCTCCTTCTCCTCGGCGGCCGCGCACGAACTGCGCACTCCGCTGATGAGCATGGGCACCAACCTGGACGTCCTCGACATCCCCGGCCTGCCCGCACCGGACCGCGACGAGGCGCTGGCCGACCTGCGTCTCGAACACGCCCGGCTGCTGCACCTGCTGGTGATGCTCCGGGAGCTGGGCCGGGGGGACTTGGTGGAGGCCGAGACCTTCGCCGCCGTCGACCTGGCCGACCTCGCCGACACCGCCGTGGCCGAGGTACGGCGGCGGGACCGGGGCGCCGATGTCGCGCTGGACGCCGAACCGGGGGTCACCGTGCCGGGCTGGGAGCCGGGGCTGCGGCTGCTGCTGGACAACCTGCTGGCCAACGCGCTCGCCCACGGCCGTGATCCGGCGGGCGCCGCCCGGATACGGGTGGCCGTGCGGCGCGCGGGGGAGCAGGCGGTGGTCGTCGTGGCCGATCAGGGGCCCGGCATCCCTCCCGCGTGCCGGCAGCGGCTCTTCGAGCGGTTCCACCGGGGGCCGTACAGCACCGGCTCCGGGCTCGGGCTCACCCTGGTCGCCCAGCAGGCCGCGCTGCACCGGGGGAGCGTCGGCGTCACCGATGGCCCGGACGGCACCGGGGCCCGCTTCGAGGTGCGGCTGCCGCTGGACGGCACCGGGGCGCCGGGGCGGCGGGACTGGCTGATCGGGACGGCCGGGGCGGACCGGTCACAAGGTTTCCCCAAAGTGACCTCCTAGCCTCCGGGGCGACGGACGGCACCACGGCCCGTCCCGGACGTGAACGGAGACGCACATGGACGCACGACGAACCACCCGCACTCTCCTCGCGGGCCTCGCCACCGCGGCGCTGCTGGCGGGCTCGGCCGGTGCCGCGTCCGCCGCCGGCGCCTCTCCCGGCGCCGAGCCCGCCGGTGACGGGGCGCGAGCCCTCTGCAAGCGGGCCCCTAAGGTCGACAGGCGCATCGACCGCGCCCTGAAGCGACTCGACGCGGGCAAGGCACGGCGCGGCTCCGTGGCCCGCCTTCAACAGCGCGTCGACAACGCGAAGGAAGCCGGCCACAACGAGATCGCCACCTTCCTCCAGGGCCGCCTCGACACCCGCGAGTCGCTGAAGAAGGAACTGCAGCAGCGCAAGAAGGACCTGGCCGGGGTCGAGACCTGGTGCGCGAAGAACGACGGCGGCAAGAACGACGGCGGCAAGAAGGGCAGCGGCAAGTGAGGCGCGGCTTGCGGCGCGCGGCGGTGGCCGTCACCCTGGCCGCCCTCGCGGCCCTCACCACCGCCTGCGGCCACGAGGGCGCCGCCACCCCGTCCAGCACCCCTTCGGGCTACGCGGACATGAAGCAGAAGGTCGACGCGGCGGAGTCGGCGGCCGCGGCGGCGGACCGCGACGCCACCAGCGACGCCGACCGGTAGGGACAGCCGGAACGGTCGGGAGTCGGGGGGCGCCTCGCGCAGGCGCCCCCCATCCCCGTACCCGGCCCTAGCGCTCGCCCCCCGGCACCCACAGCACGTCGCCGGTCTCCTTGTTGGCCGTGCGGGCCAGGATGAACAGCAGGTCGGAGAGGCGGTTGAGGTAGGTCGCGGTGAGCGGGTTCATCGTCTCGCCGTGCACCTCGAGCGCCGCCCAGGTGGAGCGCTCGGCCCGCCGTACCACCGTGCACGCCTGGTGCAGCAGGGCCGCGCCGGGGGTGCCGCCGGGCAGGATGAACGAGCGCAGCTTCTCCAGCCGTTCGTTGAACCGGTCGCAGTCCTGCTCCAGCCGGTCCACGTAGAACTGCTCGACCCTCAGCGGCGGGTACTCCGGGTTCTCCACCACCGGCGTCGACAGGTCGGCGCCCACGTCGAAGAGGTCGTTCTGCACCCGGGTGAGGACCGTGACGACCTCCTGGTCCAGCCCGCCGAGCGCGACGGCGGTACCGATCACCGCGTTCGCCTCGTTGGCGTCCGCGTACGCGGAGATCCTGAGGTCGGTCTTGGCGGTCCGGCTCATGTCGCCGAGGGCGGTGGTGCCCTGGTCGCCGGTCCTGGTGTAGATGCGCGTCAGATTGACCATACGGTCAGCGTAGTTGCCTCAAAGGGCGCGAAGCGGTGCGGATTTGACGGACCGGAGCGGCACAACCGGAACGTGACGGGTGTCTCACGCCCTGAGACCGTGACACGCATTACTTACGGTCCTCAAGGCGTCGCCCGAGCGCTAATGTCCGCCGAGAGGAACCATAAACAGCGCGTAAGGGGAGTCGGAGTGGCAGGGAAGCTCGCCGTCATCGGGGCCGGTCTCATGGGGTCCGGCATCGCCCAGGTCGCCGCACAGGCCGGCTGGGACGTGGTTCTGCGCGACGTCACCGACGAGGCGCTCAAGCGCGGTACCGACGGCATCCGGGCCTCCTACGACAAGTTCGTCGCCAAGGGCAAGCTGGACGCGGCCGACGCCGAGGCCGCCCTCGCCCGGATCACCCCGACCACCGACCTGGACGACGTCGCGGACGCGGACATCGTGATCGAGGCGGTCTTCGAGAAGCTCGAGGTCAAGCACGAGATCTTCCGCGCGCTCGACAATATCGTGCGCCCGGACGCCGTGCTCGCCTCCAACACCTCCGCCATCCCGATCACCAAGATCGCGGCCGTCACCGAGCACCCCGAGCGCGTGGTCGGCGTGCACTTCTTCTCGCCGGTGCCGATGATGCAGCTCGTCGAGCTGGTCCGGGGTTACAAGACCAGCGACGAAGCCCTCGCCACCGCGCGGGAGTTCGCCGAGTCGGTCGGCAAAACCTGCATCGTCGTCAACCGCGACGTCGCCGGGTTCGTCACCACCCGTCTCATCTCGGCCCTCGTGGTCGAGGCCACCAAGCTCTACGAGTCGGGCGTGGCCACCGCCGAGGACATCGACCTCGCCTGCAAGCTGGGCTTCGGGCACGCCATGGGACCGCTCGCCACCGCCGACCTCACCGGGGTCGACATCCTGCTGCACGCCACCGGCAACATCTACACCGAGAGCCAGGACGAGAAGTTCGCCCCGCCGGAGCTGATGCGCCGGATGGTGGACGCCGGTGACATCGGCCGCAAGAGCGGGCAGGGCTTCTACACGTACTGACCGCGTCCGGATCACCCGCCGATCCCGTGCGCGTCCGTACAGCCGCTCAGGGGGATCACCCCCGCGGGTGAATTCGGTATCGGTTCGCTTACAACCAGCAACCGCATCGACACCCACACAGTCAGACGTTGCACAGCACCGTCACGGAGAACGCCACTCGCACTCAACGGGGAGCGCATATGTACATCAGGGGCGACCACGCCGAGCTGGTCGTCGGGGGGCGCCTCGACGTCCGCAGCGCGGCGGACGCCCGTACGGCCCTCCACGCGGCGCTCGACGACGGGATCGGCGATCTGGTGCTGGACCTGTCCGAACTGGACTCCTGGGACGCCACCGGACTCGGTGTCATCATGGGCGCACACCGGCGCGCGGGCCGCTGCGGCCGGCGTCTGGTGCTGCGCCGGGTGCCGCCCCAGATGCAGCGGCTGCTCGTGGCCACCCGGCTGCACCGCATCCTCGCCATCGAGGGCGGAGTCGGTGTGGAGTCGCTGCCCCGCGTGTGAGGTCCCGGAACCGGGGCAGGCTCCAACTCGTCCCGAACGGCGCGTCGCGCACATTCCTCACCGGAAGGTGATCTCCCGGATCTCTCGGGCCGTCCGGCACCCCGCCCTGTCGGTGACCCCTGCCGACGGTTTAGGGTTCGGTCGCCCGCCGCCTCGTGTAATCCGCGAGCGGGCCCGGACCAGAAGCGACAGCGCGATGTGCGGCAGGCCGGGAGGGGCCGAGATCGGCACACGACGCTTTTGGGGGCTTTGAACCCATGGACCCGATACTTCCGGGAACCGAGGACCACGGTCAGGCACTGAGCCGCCGTCCGCCGCGGGACCCCCTCACCGCCGACTTCGCCCCGAGCGGCCCCGTGCCCGCCCGCACCACCCGCCTGGTCTGCGGCGACTTCCTGCTCACCGTCAACCCGGTCGACGGCAGCGAGATAGAGCCCTGCCCGCCGCAGACCAGGCGGGTGGTGCGGGCGGGCACGGGGCCGCTCGGGGC
>NZ_MUNH01000111.1:0-6527 GCF_002154615.1 Streptomyces recifensis | reverse complement strand
GACCGCGGCGACCGGCGCGGGGTGCTGGTGCGGCTGACCGACACCGGCCGGGACCGCGCCGGTCGCTGGGGTCGGGCAGCCGCTCCACGAGGCCCTTCTTGGCCAGCCGGTCGATGCGGTTGGTCATCGTGCCCGAGGTGACCAGCGTCTGGGTGAGCAGCTGGCCGGGGGAGAGCTGGTACGGGGTGCCGGCGCGGCGCAGCGCGGTCAGCACGTCGAACTCCCAGGGCTCCAGCTGGTGCTCGGAGAAGGCGAGCCGTCGGGCGCGGTCCAGGTGCCGGGCCAGCCTGCTCACCCGGCTCAGCACTTCCAGTGGTTCCACGTCGAGGTCAGGGCGCTCCCGGCGCCACGCTGCGACCAGCCGATCGACCTCGTCCTCCATGGAGATCAGTGTAGTGGTTGTGTCGACGTGAAGTCTCTTGAAGCTGAGTATCTTGACATCAAGAGACTCTCTTCGGGAAGGTTGCCTGCATGACGACGCCCTCCTGGGACCCCGCCCAGTACCTCCGTCACTCCGGCCACCGGCTGCGCCCGTTCGTGGATCTGCTGGCCCGCGTCCCCGGACTGCCCTCCGGGCGGCCCCGGATCGCCGATATCGGCTGCGGCCCCGGCAACGCCACCGCGCTGCTCGCCGAACGCTGGCCCGGCGCCCGGATCACCGGGTACGACAACTCGCCCGAGATGCTGGAGCGGGCCCGCGCCGAGCAGCCCGCGCTGGAGTTCGCCTCCGCCGACGCCCGCACCTGGACTCCCGAGGGCCCGCACGACCTGCTGTTCTCCAACGCCACCCTGCAGTGGGTGCCGGGCCACCTGAACCGGTTCGCGGACTGGACCGGCGCGCTGAAGCCCGGCGGGGTCCTCGCCTTCCAGGTGCCGGACAACACCGACGCCCCGCTGCACACCCTGATGCGCGAACTCGCCGCCACGCCCCGCTGGGCCCCCCGCCTGGCCGGCGTCCTGCGCGCCCCCGACTCCGTCCACGCCCCCGGCGTCTACCTGGACCACCTCGCCCGCCTGGGCTGTGCCACCGACGTCTGGCAGACCACGTACCAGCACGTGCTGCCCGGTGAGGACCCGGTCCTGGACTGGGTCAAGGGCACCGGCCTGCGCCCGGCCCTGACCGCGCTGGCCGACGACCCGGAAGCGAGGGACGCCTTCGTCGGCGAGTACCGCGCGTTGCTCCGCGAGGCGTACCCGGCGGCCCCCCACGGCACGGTCCTGCCCTTCCGGCGCCTGTTCGCGGTGGCGGTGAAGCCCTAGAGGGCTAGCTCTTGCGGTGGCCTATCAGGCGGGGCTTCTGTTCCAGGCCGTCCAGGCCGTGCCAGGCGAGGTTGACCAGGTGGGCGGCGACCTCGGCCTTCTTGGGGCGGCGGACGTCCAGCCACCACTGGCCGGTGAGGGCGACCATGCCGACCAGGGCCTGGGCGTAGAGCGGGGCCAGCTTGGAGTCGAAGCCGCGGTTCTTGAACTCGCGGCCCAGGATGTCCTCCACCTGGGTGGCGATGTCGGAGATCAGCGAGGCGAAGGAGCCCGTGGACTGCGGGATGGGGGAGTCGCGGACGAGGATGCGGAAACCGTCCGTGTACTCCTCGATGTAGTCCAGCAGCGCGAACGCGGCCTGCTCGCACAGCTCGCGGGGGTGGCCGGCGGTCAGCGAGCCGGTGACCATGTCGAGCAGGCACCGCATCTCCCGGTCCACCACGACCGCGTACAGCCCCTCCTTGCCGCCGAAGTGCTCGTACACCACCGGCTTGGAGACCCCGGCCTTGGCCGCGATCTCCTCCACCGACGTGCCCTCGAAGCCCTTCGCCGCGAAGAGGGTCCGGCCGATCTCCAGCAACTGCTGGCGGCGCTCCGCACCGGTCATCCGGGTCCGGCGGGTCCGCCGCGTCTTGTCGTTGCTCGGGGTGCTGCTGGAGTCGGTGGCCACGCCGTCAATCATGCCGCCTTCGCGGCAGCCTTCCCGCGCCGGGAGGAACCCTCGTCGTCGGTGCGCCGGGAATCGATGCGCGAGCGGGACGGCCAGCGCACGTCATAGGCCCAGCCCAGCTTCTCGCACCAGCGGATGATCCGGGCCGAGGAATCGATCTGCCCGCGCTCCACGCCGTGCCGGGCGGAGGTCGGGTCCGCGTGGTGCAGGTTGTGCCAGGACTCGCCGCAGGACAGCACGGCCAGCCACCACACGTTGCCCGAGCGGTCGCGGGACTTGAACGGGCGCTTGCCCACCGCGTGGCAGATCGAGTTGATCGACCACGTCACGTGGTGCAGCAGGGCCACCCGGACGAGTGAGCCCCAGAAGAACCCGGTGAAGGCGCCCCACCAGGACATCGTGGCGAGCCCGCCGATCAGCGGGGGCAGCAGCAGCGAGACGGCCGTCCACAGCGCGAACTGGCGGGAGATCGCCCGCATGGCCGGGTCCTTGACCAGGTCCGGCGCGTACTTCTCCTGCGGGGTCTGCTCCTCGTCGAACATCCAGGCGATGTGGGCCCACCACAGGCCCTTCATCAGCGCGGGGAGCGTCTCCCCGAACCGCCACGGCGAGTGGGGGTCGCCCTCGGCGTCGGAGAACTTGTGGTGCCTGCGGTGGTCGGCCACCCAGCGCACGAGCGGCCCCTCCACCGCCATCGACCCCATGATCGCCAGCGCGATCCTGAGCGGCCGCTTCGCCTTGAAGGAGCCGTGGGTGAAGTAGCGGTGGAAGCCGATCGTGATGCCGTGGCACCCCAGGAAGTAGAAGAACACCAGCAGGCCCAGGTCGAGCCAGCTCACCCCCCAGCCCCACACCAGCGGCACGGCCGCGAGCAGGGCCAGGAACGGTACGACGATGAACACCAGGAGCGCGATCTGTTCGATCGAGCGCTTCTGCTCGCCGCCCAGCGTGGCGGTGGCGCCGTCGGTGCGGACTTCGTCGATCACATCGGAACTACTTGAGGTCATGCGCGTCCCCTGTGGGGTCGAGGGCGGGGGTCGAGGGGGTACCGGACAGGTACGGAACGGACGGTACGTCCCTACGGTTCCGTAACCTACGGCGTCGTAAGTATGTCAGCGGTTCGGCCGGCGGCAAGAGCCCGAGATCCTGCGCGTCCACCGGGCGACCTATCCTTGGAGGCGGTCGGACAGCGCGGTCCGCTCTGTTTACTTCCCGGACGTTCCGGCCGGTATGCGGCGTTTTGCCGTGTGATGGATGGGTGTCCGGGTTCCCGCCGGATGAGCTTCAACACCGCAAGGAGCCGCACCTGTGAGCAGTGTCGACGACCAGACCACCACGAACGGCCAGGCGCTGCGCGCCGACATCCGGCGCCTGGGCGATCTCCTGGGCGAGACCCTCGTCCGCCAGGAGGGCCCCGAGCTGCTGGAACTGGTCGAGAAGGTCCGCCGCCTGACCCGCGAGGACGGCGAAGCCGCGGCCGAGCTGCTGCGCGGCACCGAGCTGGAGACCGCCGCCAAGCTGGTGCGCGCCTTCTCCACCTACTTCCACCTCGCCAACGTCACCGAGCAGGTGCACCGCGGCCGCGAGCTGCGCGCCCGCAGGGCCACCGAGGGCGGTCTGCTCTCCCGCACCGCCGACCGGCTCAAGGACGCCGACCCCGAGCACCTGCGGGACACCGTCCGCAACCTCAACGTGCGCCCGGTCTTCACCGCCCACCCCACCGAGGCCGCCCGCCGCTCGGTCCTCAACAAGCTGCGCCGGATCGCGGAACTCCTGGACACCCCCGTCCTCGACTCCGACCGCCGCCGCCACGACGTACGGCTCGCCGAGAACATCGACCTCGTCTGGCAGACCGACGAACTGCGCGTGGTCCGCCCCGAGCCCACCGACGAGGCCCGCAACGCCATCTATTACCTGGACGAGCTGCACGCCGACGCCGTCGGGGACGTCCTGGAGGACCTCACCGCCGAGCTGGAGCGGGTCGGCGTCACCCTGCCGCCCGACACCCGCCCGCTGACCTTCGGCACCTGGATCGGCGGCGACCGCGACGGCAACCCCAACGTCACCCCCCAGGTCACCTGGGACGTGCTGATCCTCCAGCACGAGCACGGCATCAACGACGCGCTGGAGATGATCGACCAGCTCCGCGGCCTGCTCTCCAACTCCATCCGCTACGCGGGCGCCACCGGGGAACTCCTGGAATCCCTGGAGGCCGACCTGGAGCGCCTGCCGGAGATCAGCCCCCGCTACAAGCGGCTCAACGCCGAGGAGCCCTACCGGCTCAAGGCCACCGCGATCCGGCAGAAGCTGGAGAACACCAAGCAGCGCCTGGCCCGCAACACCCCGCACGAGGAGGGCCGGGACTACCTCGGCACCGCCGAGCTCCTCGCCGACCTGCGGATCATCCAGACCTCCCTGCGCGAGTACCGGGGCGCCCTCTTCGCCGACGGCCGCATCGACCGCGTCATCCGCACCCTGGCCGCCTTCGGCCTCCAGCTCGCCACCATGGACGTCCGTGAGCACGCCGACGCCCACCACCACGCCCTCGGCCAGCTCTTCGACCGGCTCGGCGAGGAGTCCTGGCGCTACGCCGACATGCCGCGCGAGTACCGCGCCAAGCTGCTCGCCAAGGAGCTGCGCTCGCGCCGCCCGCTCGCCCCGAGCCCGGCCCCGGTCGACGCGGCCGCGGCCAAGACCCTCGGCGTCTTCCAGACCGTCAAGCGGGCGCTGGAGGTCTTCGGGCCCGAGGTCGTCGAGTCGTACATCATCTCGATGTGCCAGGGCGCCGACGACGTGTTCGCGGCGACCGTGCTGGCCCGCGAGGCCGGACTGCTCGACCTGCACGCCGGCTGGGCGAAGATCGGCATCGTGCCGCTGCTGGAGACCACCGACGAGCTGAAGGCCGCCGACACCATCCTGGAGGACATGCTCTCCGACCCGTCCTACCGGCGCCTGGTCGCCCTGCGCGGGGACGTCCAGGAGGTCATGCTGGGCTACTCCGACTCCTCCAAGTTCGGCGGCATCACCACCAGCCAGTGGGAGATCCACCGCGCCCAGCGCCGGCTGCGCGACGTCGCCCACCGCTACGGCGTACGGCTGCGTCTCTTCCACGGCCGCGGCGGCACCGTCGGCCGCGGGGGCGGCCCCTCGCACGACGCGATCCTCGCGCAGCCCTGGGGCACCCTGGAGGGCGAGATCAAGGTGACCGAGCAGGGCGAGGTCATCTCCGACAAGTACCTGATCCCCTCCCTCGCGCGGGAGAACCTGGAGCTGACGGTCGCCGCCACCCTCCAGGCGTCCGCCCTGCACACCGCGCCCCGCCAGTCCGACGAGGCGCTCGCCCGCTGGGACGCGGCCATGGACGTCGTCTCCGACGCCGCCCACGCCGCCTACCGCCGGCTCGTCGAGGACCCGGACCTGCCGACGTACTTCCTCGCCTCCACGCCGGTCGACCAGCTCGCCGAGCTGCACCTGGGCTCGCGGCCCTCGCGCCGCCCCGGCTCGGGCGTCTCGCTGGACGGACTGCGTGCCATCCCGTGGGTGTTCGGCTGGACCCAGTCCCGGCAGATCGTCCCCGGCTGGTTCGGCGTCGGCTCCGGGCTGAAGGCCCTGCGCGAGGCCGGTCTGGACACCGTGCTCGGTGAGATGCACGAGCAGTGGCACTTCTTCCGGAACTTCATCTCCAACGTCGAGATGACCCTCGCCAAGACCGACCTGCGCATCGCCCAGCACTACGTGGACACGCTCGTCCCCGACGAGCTGAAGCACGTCTTCGACACCATCAGGGCCGAGCACGAGCTGACCGTCGCCGAGGTGCTGCGCATCACCGGCGAGGACGAACTGCTCGCCGCACAGCCCGAGTTGCGGCAGACCCTGAGCATCCGCGACGCCTACCTGGACCCGATCTCCTACCTCCAGGTGGCGCTGCTCAAGCGCCAGCGCGACGCGGCCGCCGCCGGTGAGGAGCCCGACCCGACCCTGGGCCGCGCCCTCCTGCTCACCGTCAACGGCGTCGCGGCGGGCCTGCGCAACACCGGCTGACCCGCGGCAGGTACGGCGGTGCCCCCGGAGCGTGCCTGCTCCGGGGGCACCGGCGTATCAGGACGGCCTCCGCTGGACGGCTTTCTCGGGACGGCCTTCTCGGGACGGCTCTCAGGACAGCACGAAGGCCGCCGTCAGCAGGCCCGCGCCCGCCAGGCCCAGCACCCAGGCCGACCGGGGCATCCGCATGCCGCCCGCGACCACCACCGAGGCCAGCAGCAGCGCGCCGCCGAGCGGCAGCCAGGCCAGCAGGACACCGGAGACGCCCGCGCGCACGGCGAGGTCCGTACCGGGTTCTAGGACGACGTCGTAGCTGTGCCCCTCGCGCACCACCACCGACCGCTCGATGCGGACGGAGGGCCGCGCGGTGGCGCCCGGCGACAGCGGCTTGAACGTGCCCGCGCAGTGGTCCGGCAGACAGTCCGTCACCGTCAGCGTGCCGCGCTCGCGCCCCTTGGGCAGCATCGCGTGCTGCGCGGTCCCCCAGGACCCCCAGGCCCCGGCGAACACGATCAGCGCGGCGAACACCCCCGCGACCACGACCCGGCCCACCCGG
>NZ_MUNH01000110.1:0-8150 GCF_002154615.1 Streptomyces recifensis | reverse complement strand
CAGCGGTACCACTGGTAGTCGAGGAAGGCGTGGTGCAGCCAGAACACCGGGTCGTTGACCGACGCCCCGCCGAGCATCACGCCCCCGACCCACCGGTGCACCCGGTTGTGGTTGTGCCAGGAGGCGCGGCACAACCACAACCGGGTGCACCGGTGGGTCGGGGGCGTGATGCTCGGCGGGGCGTCGGTCAACGACCCGGTGTTCTGGCTGCACCACGCCTTCCTCGACTACCAGTGGTACCGCTGGCAGCAGGCGCACAAGAACCACCGCTACCTGCCGGCGACCCAGCCGGGCCCCGGTGACAAGCAGCGCGGGCGGGTCGTGGCGCGGCTCGACAAGATGCCGCCGTGGAACGTCACGCCGGACTCGCTGGAGGATGTGAGCGGGATCTACAGGTACGCGTGAGGGCATGTAGTGGGGCATGTCTTTGGGGCATGTCTTCGGGCAGGGGGCGGGGCTCAGTTGCCGTAGCCGTAGCCGCCCTCGGGGGCTTCCTGCACGGGCTCCGGCTCACCGACGTTGGCGCAGGTGTTGCCGAAGGCCGGGTTCAGCAGGCCGACCACGTCGATGGTGTTGCCGCACAGGTTGACCGGGATGTTGACGGGGACCTGGACCACGTTGCCGGAGCCCACGCCGGGCGAGCCGACGGCCGCGGCCCCGGCGTTCGCGTCGGCCAGCGCCAGACCGGCGCCACCGACCATCACGGCACCGGTGCCGAGAGCCACGACGGCTGCCTTCGCAATGCGAGACATCACGTTCTCCTTATGTCGCTTCATGTCGCTCGGGGGAGTGGAACGGCAGAGATCACCGCCGCACTTCCCGTACAACGGCCGGCGGGAGAGGGGGTCACGGGGAGAAGGTGGGCGATCACCCTTTTACGGGGGGTGAATCTGGGGCGGGTTCCGCCGAGCCCCGGAGCAGGATGAACTGCCGTTCCGTCGCGATGTATCCGGTGTACGTGTCCCAAGGTTCGAGGCGGGCGCGCCAGAGCACCGCGAGCGCGGCGGATATGACCGCGTCGAAGAGGACGACGGGCGGCGGACGGTCCCTCCGTATCTGAAGGATCACGCACACCGCCACCGCGACGACACTCGCCACGGTGTTCGCCGCTGCCCGGTTCCGGGACCGTCGTATGAAAGATGGTTGCAGGTGGGAGAGGTGGCCACTCAGCCGGTGAAGGACTCCGGACCGAAACGGCCCCAGGCGAGGAAGGCGGCGAGCGCGAGGTAGGCCAGGTTCAGCGCCACGAACGCGAACTCGCGGCGCCGCCCGTGCGTGGCCATCGCCCCGATCATCAACAGCACCCAGCAGGCGGCTGTCACCGGGACCATGACGGGGACGCGGTCGAGGAGGGCGGGCAGTACGAGCCCGACGGCGACGAGCAGTTCGAGCAGGCCGAGCACCTTGACACTCCAAGCGCCGACCCCCTCGGTCCATCCTCCCCCATGCACGGCGGCCAGCTTCTCCTTCTGCCGAAGGCGCCGGGGTAGTGCGCTCGGCCGGCGGGCAGCGCCAGTTCGGCCCCCGTGAGCGGGCGCATGTCACAGAGCGGCGCGCTGCCCCGTCTCCCTTCGGGAAGGAACGCCGACCGGTGAGGAAGGAAGTGGCACACGTCGCCCTCGCTCTCTGGATCAGCGCCTGGGTGCTGGCCGTGGTGGCTCTCGTCGGGGGTGTCAGCAAGGAAGCCGGCCCGGCGGCCTCTCGCATGGATGAGGAAGTCGCCGATCGGCTCGTTGCCGTCAGTCGGCACCGGCGCCAGGCCCAGCGCGTCGTGGAACGCCGGCGGCTCGGCCTGGTCGTCGCTCATCTTCTGTGACTGAGCACTGCAGTTGGCCCCGTGAGCGTGGTAGCCGGCCGCCCGAGCGGTCCGGGTGGCTCACAAGGTGGCCGCAGAGACGGGTTCCGTGAGAGCGGCCGGGGCCCGTGATCCACCGCACATTGTTCGGAGCGATGACTTTGCCGGTTCCCGCCAGTCGAATGAGCGACAACATCATGCGAGGAAGGCTTACTCGTGACTTACACGTTCAGCGCGTCCAAGCACGTCGCTCCCGTATCGCCCGTGGCCGGCGCGGCGGTACGCCGAAGGCTGGCGGGTGGCATGGCGGCGGGTCCTGTGTTCCTCGCGGTCGGTGTCGTGCAGGGGCTCGCCCGTGACGGCTTCGACTTCAGCCGAAACGCGCTCAGCCAGCTCGCGCTCGGGCAGGCGGGCTGGATCCAGACGGTGAACTTTCTGCTCACCGGCGCCCTGCTGGTCATGGGTGCGGTAGGCCTGCGCCAGGTGCTGGGCGGGGGTACGGGCGGCACCTGGGGACCGCTCCTGGTCAGTGTCTTCGGTGCCTCCTTCTGGGCCGCGGCGGCCTTCCCGGCCGACGCCGGCGCGGGGTTCCCTGTCGGAGCCCCCGACGGGACCGTTGTCAGCGCGCACGGTGCTGTCCACATGGTCGCCGGAATGGTCGGCTACCTCGCTCTGTGCGCCGCCTTCGTCGTCCTGGCCGGCTCGCTCGCCGCCCGAGGCCACCGCAGGTGGGCCGTGACCTCGCGCCTCGTTCCGGTCGCGGTCCTGGCCGGCTTCGTGGCCTCCGCCGCCTCCGTCCTGGCCTTCACCGCCGGCGCGGGCCTGGGCCTGCTGTGGCTGACCGCGGTGACGGCCCGTCTGGCCACCGCCCCGGTCGACGCCTGACCGCAATACGTTTACCGACACCATCGAGATCATCCCGACAGAAACGAGGACACTCCATGGCCACGAAGGGGCCTGCCAGCTACTTCCCCTCCATCGAGGAGAAGTACGGCCTCCCGATCACCGAGTGGAAGGCGCTCATCCGCACCTGTCCGCTCACCAAGCACATGGAGCTCGTCAACTGGCTCAAGTCCGAGCACGGCTTGGGCCACGGCCACGCCAACGCCCTCGTCGCCCACACCCTCGCCGAGGACGCCGGCAAGTAGTCAGCCACGAGCGCCGCATCGGGCATCCTCGCCCAGGAGGCCCGGCAGGCCGAAGAGTGGAAAGAGGCGCTCGGTGTCCCGGAAGGCCGTAATGGCGCTGATCCGGTCGCCGGAGAACTCCACGACCTGGAGGGCCCACGGCACGTAGCCGGTGCCATCCGGGTGGGGACGGTACTGGCCGAAGGCGGGGGAGCCGTTCGCCGCGGTCGGCACCAGACGCGAGCCGCGGCAGCCGATCGCGGGGCCGGTGAGCCACGCCTGGATCTCGGGAACACCGCGCATCCACTTCGAGTACGGGGGCAGACACAGGGTGGCATCGACATGGAGGAGCATGTTCAGCTCCTCCATGTCATAGCGAGAGAAGGCCGAAGCGTACCGCTCGGCCAGCACCCGATGAACGCTGTCCTCGGACGGCCGGACGGCCGGCCCATCCTTCCCCCGGCGGTCCGCCAGCGTGGCTCGGGCCCGCTGCAGGGCGCTGTTGGCCGAGGCGACGGTGGAGCCGTGCAGGTCGGCGACCTCGCGCGCCGAGAATCCCAGGACATCACGCAGGATCAGCGTGGCCCGCTGGCGGGGAGGCAGGTGCTGCAGCGCGGCGACAAACGCCAGCCGCACCGACTCGCCCGTCGCCGCGGCCGCCTCCGGATCGCCGCCAGGGCACGGCTCCACCCAGAGAGTGGCGTCCTCCGGAGGCGCCGGTTGCGTGCTGCCCGCACTCGGGCCGGACAAATCCATCGGCAGCGCCCGCCGCTTGCCCGAGGCGAGGGCGTCCAGGCAAACGTTGGTTGCGATGCGGTACACCCACGACCGCAGCGATGACCGGCCCTCGAAGCGGTCGATGCTCCGCCATGCACGGACCAGCGTCTCCTGCACGGCGTCCTCAGCCTCGGCGTAAGACCCCGACATCCGGTAGCAGTACCGGGTCAGTTCCCCTCGGTACTCCTCAAGCCCCTCCACCGCCGCGCCAGCCGCCCCGATATCCCCCATGCCGCATTCCTTCCAAGAGAAAGCCCCAGGTCGCTGAGCTGGTGCTTCATCGTAGAGCCGGGGCCGGGGCCCGGACCGGGTGACCGACACCGGCAAGATCCACGAGGAGCGGGATCTCAAGGGTCGTGCCGAGGGGGGAGACGCGCACCGTTCCGGGCCATCGGGATCCCGCTCGCGCAGGTGGCCGATTGGGCAGGCAATAGCGGTCCCGTGCTTCTGGCCACCTACGCCCGGTGCGTCGAGGGACAGCTTCCCGATCTCAAACGGCGGCTGGAGGCTGCCGGGGATCTGCCCGAGCGGCTAGATGTCGGCTGACGGAGCCCCCGAAAACTTCGACACGTATTCGACACGGCCACCCGCCAGAGGCCGGTGACAGCCGGACGGCCCGGGAGTCTCCCCATGATCGTCGAGGAAGAGGCCGGAGCCTCGTCCTGCCCACCGGAACCGCCCCCGACCAGCAAAAAGCCCTTCCCGGAGGAAGGGCTTGGACGCGCGCCCCCGGCAGGACTCGAACCTGCGGCCAAGCGCTTAGAAGGCGCCTGCTCTATCCACTGAGCTACGGGGGCCTGGTGCGGGTCAAGGATAAAGCTCCCCGTTCCTTGACCCCGTCGCCGCGCCTCCGTGGCTCGATGTGGAGGTTCGGTGAAGCGGTCAAGATAATCGCAGGCGGGTACGAATCATGCATCGCTTTTGCGCCCAGACGCGCCGGGTGTTGTGCACTCGTTATGCCGGGAGGGGGCCCGCGTCCCAGTCATCCCTTCCGTCCGGTCTGTCCCTTCGGCGCGCAGGCATGTCCATATGCTTCAGAATTCCCCTAAAATTGGGCATTCTTCGCATGTGGTGACCTTGGACGTACGCCCTCAGCTACTCGACGCACTCGCTGCTCTGCGCGACCGTGTCGCCGCCGCACGCTATCCGCTTCCTCTGGCGGGAGCTCCCCGCGTGCGCGCCAACCGGGACGAACTGCTCGCCCAACTGGACGACTACCTCGTCCCCCGGCTGCGTTCGCCCGAGGCGCCCCTGCTGGCCGTCGTCGGCGGTTCCACCGGTACCGGGAAGTCGACCCTGGTGAACTCCCTGGTGGGACGGCGGGTCACGGAGGCGGGCGTGCTCCGGCCGACCACCCGTACGCCCGTACTCGTCTGCCACCCGGAGGACCAGCACTGGTTCAGCGGCATGCGCGTACTGCCCGACCTCACCCGCCGCTGGGTGCCCCACCAGGAGAACGGGGCCAAGGACAGCGACACGCCCGTCGACGACCACGCGCGCGTGCTCCGCGTCGAGACCGCCGAAACCCTCCCGCGCGGACTCGCCCTGCTCGACGCGCCGGACGTCGACTCCCTGATCGCCGACAACCGCGTACTGGCCGCACAGCTCATCTGCGCCGCCGACATCTGGATCATGGTCACGACGGCCGCCCGGTACGCCGACGCCGTCCCCTGGCACCTGCTGCGCACCGCCAAGGAGTACCGCGCCACCCTGATCACCGTCCTGGACCGCGTCCCGCACCAGGTCGTCGCCGAAGTCTCCCGCCAGTACGCCGCCCTGCTCACCAAGGCCGGCCTGGGCGAGGTGCCCCGGTTCACCGTGCCCGAGCTGCCCGAGTCGGCCTGGGGCGGCGGCCTGTTGCCCGCCTCCGCCGTCGCCTCGCTGCGCACCTGGCTGCACCACCACGCCCAGGACCCCGGCGCCCGCCGCAGCGCCCTCACCCGTACGGCGTACGGCCTGCTCGACTCGCTGGCCGTCCGCATGCCGGAGCTGGCGAGCGCCGCCGCCGCCCAGTACGCGGCCGCCCTCCGCCTCACCTCCGCCGTGGACGGCGCCTACGACAGCGAGCACGCGCGCGTACGGGGCAGGCTCCAGTCGGGCACCGTCCTCGCCGGTGACGCTCTCAAGCGCTGGCGCGCCTTCCCGCTGGACTGCACCGCAGGCGAACTCCTGGACGCCCTGACCGAGAGCCTCGGCGCGCTGCTGCTGTGTGCCGTCGCCGCCGCCGATGAGCGCGTCGACGAGTCCTGGCGCCGCGAACCCGCCGCCCGCGCCCCCGAACTCACCGAGCGCGACTCCTCAGCGGAGAGCGCCGAGCACCGCATCGGCCTCGCCGTCCGGCGCTGGCGGCGTGAGCTGGAGGAGCACGCCGAGGACGAGGTGCGCGAGCTGGAGCGCGGCAACGCCCCCGACGCCGAGACCGTCGCCGCGCTCGCCGCCGCCGTCGTCCTCGGCGGCCGCCGGGCGCGTACGGCGGGCGAGGGGCTGGCCGAGCGCATCGGGGCGCACGGCGCGCTGCGGCTGCGCGACCGCGCCGGGCGCCTGCTCGCCGAGCACGTCGACCGGGTCCTGCACGGCGAACGCGAGCGCCGCCTCGCCCCCATCGACGCCCTGGACGTCCACGCGGAG
The DNA here is from genome assembly GCF_002154615.1 of Streptomyces recifensis. NCBI lineage: Bacteria > Bacillati > Actinomycetota > Actinomycetes > Kitasatosporales > Streptomycetaceae > Streptomyces > Streptomyces recifensis. The sequence continues at coordinate 1,823 of NZ_MUNH01000110.1, read as the reverse complement.
TCGCAGGCCGAACTCATCGCCGCGCTGTCCGTACTGCAGAAGGAGAGGTGACCGGTGACCGCCGCCGCCCAGAAGGACCAGATGGATCACGTCGACGCCACGGCCCCCGCCGACGAGGAGCCGCACGCGCGCGTGGAGGGCGATCAGCGTCCCGACGACGAGGTCTCCTGGGACGACGGCCTCATCGCCCGCCGCGTCACCGAGGGCACCGCACCCCGGGAGGCCCCCGCGCGCGGGGCGACGAGCGGCCCCCCGGCGCCGCTGGCCTACGACGGCCCCCTGCGCTCCCGCCTCGACGCGCTGCGCGAACTCGTCGGCCTGTCCCGCGCCCGCCTCGACAACCAGACCCTCGCCGAGGCCGCGCGCGTGCTGGACGAGGCCACCGCGCGGCGCAAGCTGTCCGGACAGCACACCGTCGTCGCCATCGCCGGCGCGACCGGCAGCGGCAAGTCGCAGCTGTTCAACACGCTCGCCGGGGTGCCCATCTCGGAGACCGGGGTGCGCCGTCCGACGACCGCCGCGCCCATCGCGTGCAGTTGGAGCGACGGTGCAGCGACCCTCATCGACCGGCTCGGCATCCCCGGCCGGCTGCGCCGCCGCCCCCTGCAGAGCGCCGAGGCCGAGGCGCAGTTGCGCGGGCTGGTCCTGATCGACCTGCCCGACCACGACTCCGCCGCCGTACAGCACCGCGAGCATGTCGACCGGGTCCTCAAGCTGGTCGACGCCGTCATCTGGGTGGTCGACCCGGAGAAGTACGCCGACGCCGCGCTGCACGAGCGCTATCTGCGGCCGATGGCGGGCCACGCCGAGGTGATGATCGTCGTCCTCAACCAGACCGACCGGCTGCCCGCCGAGGCGACCGAGCAGATCCTCGACGACCTGCGCCGGCTGCTGGACGAGGACGGCATCGCGCTCGGCGAGTACGACGAGCCCGGCGCCACCGTCCTCGCCCTCTCCGCGCTCACCGGGGACGGCGTCGGTGACCTGCGCGAGACGCTCGGCAAGCTCGTGGCCGAGCGGGGCGCGGCCGCCCGCCGGGTCTCGGCCGACGTGGACGCGGCCGCCGCCGACCTGCGGTCGGTGTACGCCGCCGGGCAGGGCGTCGGGCTCAGCGAGGAGGCGCGGGAGGAGTTCTCCGGGCGGCTCGCGGACGCGGTCGGCGCCACCGCCGCCGGGGAGGCCGCCGAACGTGCCTGGCTGCGCAGCGCCAACCGCGCGTGCGGCACACCCTGGCTGCGGCTGTGGCGCTGGTACCAGGACCGCGGCGGCCCGCAGACCGGCAGCCTCCCGGTGCGCCAGCACGCCGACGCCGAGGCGACCGCACGCCAGCGGGTGGAGCAGGCGGTCCGTACGGTGTCCGAGCGGGCTGCCGCCGAGTTGCCCGCACCCTGGGCGCAGGCGGTGCGGGAGGCGGCCGTACAGGGGTCACAGGGGCTGTCGGAGTCGCTGGACGAGCTGGCGGGCCAGGCCGGGCTGCCGCCGGGACGCCCGCCCCGCCCGGGCTGGTGGCCGGTGGCGGTGCTGGTGCAGGCGGCGATGACGCTGCTGCAGATCGTGGGCGGGGCGTGGCTGGTCGGGCAGATCGCGGGGGTGCTCTCGCCGAATCTGGGCGTACCGGTGCTGCTGATGCTGTGCGGGATCGTGGGCGGGCCGCTGGTGGAGTGGGGGTGCCGGCTGGCGGCGCGGGGGCCTGCGCGGCGGTACGGCCAGGAGGCGGAGCGCCGGCTGCGCGAGGCGGCGGCGAGCTGCGGCCGGGCTCGGGTGCTGGACCCGGTGGCGGCGGAGTTGCTGCGGTACCGGGAGGTGCGGGAGCAGTACGGGCG